>DATAIW010000328.1:0-11717 GCA_036262455.1 Candidatus Limnocylindrales bacterium
CCGGGCCGAGGAGTTCTACGTCGACCAGCTCGGCTTCGTGGTCGAGCAGGAGATGCTGCCGGCGTTCGCCCGGATCCGCCGCGACGACCTGACGCTGTGGCTCGCCGGTCCGGCCTCGTCCGCGGCGCGACCGATGCCCGACGGCGGCCAGCCCGGACCCGGCGGCTGGAACCGGTTCGTGATCGAGGTCGACGACCTCGCCGCGGTCGTGGAGAGTCTCGGTGCCGCCGGGGCCGTGTTCCGCAACGATGTCGTCAACGGACCGGGCGGCAGGCAGATCCTCGTCGAGGACCCGGACGGCGATCCCGCTCGGATCGAGGCCAACGTCGCGGCAATGACGGCGACGGCCCTCGCCCTCCACCGTCGCGGGCACCTGCCAGTGATGGGGGAGTGGTTCGCGCTGCCGCTGATCGAGGCGGCCGAGTCCGCCGGCGACGACCCGGACGACGCGTTCGACGCGATCTTCCACCCAATCGCCGAACAGGTCCTGGCCCGCTGCGACGCCTGCCTCCGGATCGGCGGCCCGTCCGAAGGCGCGGACCGGATGGTCGCGACGGCCCGCCGCCTCGGCAAGGCCGTGTTCACCGGCCTCGACGAGGTCCCGGCGCCATGACCCCGGCTGGTTCGGCGACGGCTGCGCACATGGTGCGCGCTACGACGGCTGGCGTCGTCGCCGAACGTCAGCATGCGCGCCGCGCGAGCAAAACGATGCCGGACGACGCGATCCGGCCGCTCGGCGTCGAGCTCCTTCGTCACAGTGCGCACGCGGCGCGCACGGATCGGCCGGCGCGGCGATGAGCGAGGCGATCAGTGAGGCGACCTTCAGCAAGTCCGAGATGATGATCGTCGCGGCGGCCCGCGAGCTCGCCGGCCAGCGCGTCTGCTTCGTCGGTGTCGGGCTCCCGAACATCGCGGTCAACCTCGCCCAGCGGACCGTCGCCCCTGAGCTCGAGCTCGTCTACGAGGCCGGCGTCTTCGGTGCCAGGCCGGCCCGCCTGCCGCTGAGCATCGGCGATCCGACGATCGTCACCGGCGCCACAGCCGCCACGAGCATGTTCGAGCTCTTCGCCTTCTACCTGCAGGGCGGGCTGATCGACGTCGGGTTCCTCGGCGCGGCCCAGATCGACCGGTTCGGCAACATCAACACGACCGTCATCGGCGACTACGACCACCCGAAGACGCGGCTGCCGGGGTCCGGCGGCGCCTGCGAGATCGCGATCAACGCCCGCCAAGTGTTCGTGATCATGCGCCAGAGCGCACGGAGCTTCGTGGAGACGATCGACTTCCGGACGAGCCCCGGCAATCTCGGCGGGGCCGAACAGAGCGAGCGCATCCGGCGCGAGCAAGGCTGGCTCGGGCGTGGCCCGAGCGTCGTCGTGACCGACCTCGGGATCTACCACTTCGACGAGACCGGCGAGATGCGGCTCGATTCGCTCCACCCGGGAGCGACCGTCGAGCAGGTCCGCGCGACGGTCGGCTGGGACGTCAGGATCGCGGCCAACGTCGCTGCGACACCGCCGCCAACCGCGGACGAACTCCGCCTGATCCGCGACGAGCTCGATCCGGGCGGCGCGTACACGAAATAGCGCCGCGGTCCGCCGCAGCGCTCACGTCCCCGGTGGTCGACCGGGGTTCAAGATGGGTGTCGGGCATCCCGTTCCGGCACCCATCTAGGGCACGATCATCGGGCGTTCGGACCTTCCGCGGAGGGGCCGAACGGCCCGTTCGGGGAGGGCCATTTCTCACCACGGGGCTACCGCGAGCAGCCGGTCGTAGTCGTTGCCCGGGACGGTCCCCAGGTCGCGCCCGGTGGCGGCGTCGAGAGCGACGATCGTGCCGCCGCGGACGAGAGCGAACAACACCCTGCCGTCGGGCGTGATCCCCACCGAATCGATCGCCGACCCGGCGAGGTCATGACGCACGGCCGCGAGATCGCGGGTCCGGATCGCGCTGATGCCGTCCGCACCCGCGGCGAACAGCATCGTGCCGTCGGGCGACACGACCAGGCGTCGCCCGACTGGCCCGACGTCGCCATGACCGAACTTGGCGAGGACGATCGGCGCGGCGGCGCTCGACCCGATCGACGCGGACCGGCGCACCGCAAGCCCGGTGGGGTCGATCTCGACCACGAGGCGGAGGCTCGCGTTGACCGCGAACACGGACGAGCCGTCTGCGCTCGGGGCCAGCCCCCAGTCCAGGCCGGCGTCCGGATTGTGGGCGTCGCCGACCGGCAGGTCGATGCAGACGGCCCACGCCTCCATTGAGGCGAGGGCGTGGATGAACGGATGCTCCGGTCCCCGGTAGAGCGTCAGGACGAGCCCGTCCGGGCGCCGCACCTGGGCGACCGGCGAGCCCGCCATCGTCTCGTCGGGGTGGGTCTTGTCGACGATGACCCCGTTGCGCATCAGCCCGGTAGGGACATCGACGGCCCGCACCTGGTAGTGGCCGCCCGCCTCACCATCGAGATGCTGGACGACGTAGAGAATCCGGCCGTCGGGCGAGAGGGTGTCGTATTCGAAGGCGCCGCGCAACTCGATCACGCGGACGAGTCGGAGAGGCGCGTCGCCGGCGGTCTGGACCGCATCGAGGAGGAAGTGGTCGACGATCGCGAAGCGGCTCACGCCGGCCGAAGGGTCGTAGGCACGCTCGACGAGGGCGATCGTCGAACCGTCGAGAGACCGACCGGCCGGGATCGGGTCGAGCCCGACCGTCGGCAGGCGCCAGTGGCCGTCGATCCGCAGCTCCGGTCCGCCGAAGCCGGGTTGGACGACGATGTCCCGGACGATCGTCGCCGCTCCATCGGCCGTCGCGGTGACGATGCGGTCCCAGTGGGATCTCGGGCTGCCGTCGGGAATGTCCATCGCGACCTCACCGGTCGTGGCCAGGACCAGATGGAGGTCCGGCTCGCCGCGCCGACCCACCAGGAGCCAGGCTACGGCCGGCTCCTCGCTGGTCCCCGGCATCGAGGACGGCGAAGACGGCGATGACGGCGATGACGACGACGGAGACGCCGGGGTCGGCGGCATTGCGGCGCTGCTGCAGGCGATGATCGACAAGGTCGTGAGGCCGATCAGCACGAGGCGCGGCAGAGGATCGGTGCGCATCGGTCTCGACTCCTTCGTCCGGCGGACCCGCCGTCGGGTCGTTACCCGGTCTACACCGCGAGCGCCGGGCCGGTTCCTGTCAGCGGAGCGTTTCGGCGAGGGCGATCGCTGCCGCGCGGTCCAGCCCCGACTCGAGCCGGTACGTCACGTCGCCGCGCGCCCAGATGAGCGTGTCACCGACGATCCGCCGGCTGTCGAAGACGGGCTGCCCGTCCGTCCCGACGAACACGATCTCGTGCGGCGCGCCGCTGATCCAGTAGCCGGTGACGCCATCGACCGTAACCGGGTCGACGGTCGTGTCGGGGCCGATGATCTTCTCGAAGTAGCCGGGCTCGAGCGAGCCGCGGAATTCGGAGAGGATGAGTCCGACGCCCGGCTCGCGGGTCGCTGGCAGGGCACTGCTGACCCTCCAGACCAGCGCCAACCTGCCGTCGAGCAGCCACGCGCTGACCGGTGATCCGACGCCCTGCGCAGATGGCAGAAGCACGGGGATGTCGACCGCGGACGAGGCGCCGGAAACGGCGATCGGGTCGCCGAGGCCCAGTCCGCCGCCGAGCGTTCCGGCACCCGCCGGGAAGGGGCTTCCAGGGGCCGGACTCGCGGATGTGCCCGGTGACCGCGACGGCGCGCTGAAGGTCGGCGATCCGCTTGGGGCAACAGCCGTGGCGACGGCCGATCCGCTCGGCACCTGCAGGATCCGGATCCCGGGCAGCCCGAGCCCGATCGCCCCGGCGACCGCGGCGAGGACGACGAGCAGAACCAGCCCAAGCCCGACCCCGCGCCCGAACGGGCGGCGCGGGCTCGGCACGAGCCCGGCCCAACGTGGCTGCCGGCGAACGGATGCCGCGCCGCGCTCGATTCGCAGACGCGCCCGGCGCGCCGGATCGAGGACGCCCGCGCCCCCGGCGATGAACGGTGTCGCCAGCGACCCGCCGAGGTCGCGAAGCGCGCCCTCGAGGTCGGGATCGGTCATCGACATGCGGGCCCGGTCAACCATGGGGCGACCCTTCGTCGGTCGCCGCGAGCTGCTCGCGGAGCCGGACCAATCCGCGCGACAGGCGCGACTTCACCGTCCCGCGGGGCAGCCCGAGGATCTCGGAGGTCTCGGCCTCCGAAAGGTCGAGGAAGTAGCGGGCCGCGATCACGTCACGGTCCTCGTCGCGGAGGGCGTTGACCCCGGCGAGGAGCCAGAGCCGCCGCTCGTCGACGAGGATCGCCGACTCGGGCGATGGGGCCGCATCGTCCGGCCGGCGATCCTCGACGGAGCGGAGGACCAGGCCGGCGCGACGGCCGGCCGATCTCCGTCGATTGCGGGCCTCATTGGCCACGATCCGGAGCAGCCACGGCCGGAATGGCGCACCGGCCCGGAAGCGGCCCAGCGCCGCATGGGCCTTGACGAAGGCCTCCTGGACGGCGTCCTCGGCGTCGCCGTCGGGCGCGAAGAGGTGCGCGGTCCGGACGGCGACAGCCTGATGCCGGCGGACGAGGTCCTCGTAGGCCATGACGTCGCCTTTCCGTGCGCGGTCGATCAGCTCGGCGTCGCGACGCCCGTCGTCTTCCAGTGGACGGCCCTCCACAGTCAACCGTACTGCTACACCGGCCGGCCGCCGATGGTTCCCTGCGCCTCGAGCCGCGGGGGCGGGCATGATCCTTCACGCGCTGCCCGGGGCGCGGTCGGCCGCTGACTCACGGGCGGCCCGGCTGCCGGCGCGTCGGGTCGAGCGCCGCCCGAGGCCGATCCGCTGCTACGATCGACCCGATGACCCCGTCCTCTCGACCCCTTGTCGCGTGACCGGTCGCGTCTTTCGGCGCTCGCTCGATCCCGCCCTGCCGGTCGCGGTCGAGGCATTCGGCTCGACGATCCGCGACACCGCCGGTCGCGAGTACCTCGACGCCGCCGGCGGTGCGATCGTCGTCAACGTCGGCCACGGTCGCGCGTCGGTCGCCCGCGTCCTCGGGGAGCAGTCAGCCCGCCTGTCCTATGCCCACGGCTCGGCATTCACGACCGAGCCGCTCGAGGCGTATGCCGCGGAGATCGGGCCGCTGCTGCCGGTCGACGACCCCGCGATCTATCCGGTCAGCGGCGGCTCCGAGGCGATCGAGACCGCCCTGAAGCTCGCCCGGGCCTACCACCTCGCCCGGGGCGAGACGGAACGCTGGATCGTCTATGCCCGCTGGGGCAGCTACCACGGCAACACGCTCGGCGCGCTCGACCTGTCGGGCCGGCGACCCCTCCGCCGACCGTACGAGGGCTGGCTCGGCCGGTTCCGCCACGTCTCGGCTGCCTACCCGTACCGCGGCAACGATCCCGACAGCCAGGCGCTCGCGACCGCCGACGAGCTCGCCGCCGAGCTCGATCGGGCCTTCTCCGCGGCAGAGCCGGGCTCCGTCGCGGCCTTCGTCGCCGAGCCGATCGTCGGCGCCACGCTTGCCGCCGCCGTTCCGCCGGACGACTACTGGCCGAAGATCGCCGATGTCTGCCGTCGCCACGGGGTCCTCCTCATCGCCGACGAGGTGATGACCGGCTTCGGACGGACCGGGCGCTGGTTCGGGCTCGATCACTGGGGCGTCCGGGCCGACCTCCTCGTCGCCGCGAAGGGCGCGACCTCGGGCTACTGGCCGTTCGGGTTCGTCGCTGCCGCCGGCCCGATCCATGACACGGTCACCGGGCACGGCGGCTTCGTCCACGGGTTCACCTATTCGCACGCCCCGGCCGGCGCCGCCGTCGCCCGCGAGGTCCTCCGGATCCTCGAGGACGAGGACCTCGTCGAGGCGAGCCGGGTCAAGGGCGATCGGCTCCGCAACCTGCTGATCGACCGCCTCGGCGGCCACGAGCACGTCGGCGAGATCCGCGGCCGAGGGCTGATGGTCGGGATCGAGCTGGTCGCGGATCGCGAGACGCGTCGTGCGTTTCCGCGCGCCGCCCGCCTGACCGAGACCGTCGTTCGCGCGGCCCGCGATGCGGGTGTCCTCGTCTACTCCGGCACCGGCAACGCGAACGGCGTCGACGGCGACACGATCCTGCTCGGGCCGCCGTTCGTCGTGACCGACGCCGAGCTCGAACGGATCGTCGATACGGTCGCGACGGCGATCGAGGCGGCGGCCGTCGACGTGGCGACCTCCACCGGCTGAGGGCGCAGGCGCCAACCGCGGGCCCCGTGGCGAGCGCACGTCTCGCATCGACCCGTTCTGCGCGGTTCGCGAGGACGGATCAGACCCGGACCCGGGGGCCAGCCTCGGACAAGTCCATCGACGGTGGACTGTCGAATGCCATGGTGGCAACATCAGCATCCACGGCAGACCGGGCCGCGCGACGAGGTCGACTTCCGCCTTCACGCCGACCGGCCGAACGTGATCGTCGAGAGGGGGAAGGGGCTGGGTCGCGTGACCAGCCGTTCGAGTGACCGCCGCGGTGTCGGTTCGGGTTCGCGGCACGCCCACCGACCCTCGTGGATCGGGTTCGCGCGGGCGCCGAGCCGGCTGAACGAGCTGCAATGACCGGGGCCGCGGCGTTGATCGAGTGATCGGCGGCGGCCGATCCGGTCAGCCGGGACGGCCGCCCCGAACCAGCAGGAGCAGGCCGACGGCGACGAGGATCAACGGCCACGCGACATCCGCGACGTCCGGCTTGACGACCTCCGAGCCGCCGATCAGGACGAGGATCCCACCGTACAGCGCCTGCCAGCCGACTCCACCGCCCTGCGACGCACGGACCGCGGCGACGAGCAGGAAGGCGAGCCCGAAGAACAGCGTGCCCCAGCCGGGACCGAGCGGCTGACCGAGCGCCTGGATCGTGCCCGGCAGGGCGAGCGCGGTCAGGAAGGCGCCGGCGTAGAGGGCGATCGTTCCCCGCCGCAGGATCCAGGCGGCGAGCGAGGCAAGCCCCGCCGCGAGCACCGCGACATCGCCGAGCCGCTGGCCCGGCAGCATCCGCTCGACGAGCAGCAGCAATCCGAAGACGACGAGGAAGATCCCGATCCAGGGCAGACCTGGGCGCCGATCCTCGTCCGGTCCCCAGCGCCACGCCCAGGCCCGGACGCCCGAGTTGTCCGACACGTTTCGATCATTCATCTGACCCTCCTCCGTCGCCACGCCGCTGAGGGAACTTGCCGGCCACGGCAGCAGTGTCTCTGATCAACGAGCCTCATGGGCGGCCGCGGGGGAAGTCCAGGAGCTCCCATTGCAGCGTGGCGGTCAGCCACGCCAGATATCGCTCCGACGTCCAGCCTCGGCCGATCACGAGAAGATCGAAGACGGCCAGTGAGCAATACGTCCAGATCAGGTCGCGCGCCTCCTCGACTGAAAGGCCGGGTCGAAGGACGCCCCGCTCCGCGAGCCGGCTCGCGAGCCGGCCCTGGCCTGCGTGTCGGCTCGCCTCGATCTCGCGCCACAGGGTTGCCAGCTCGGGATCGATCGCGGTCGCTGGGAGCGGCCCGCCCGGTCACGATCCGGCGAGGCCGGTCGACCTCCGGCCGGCGTCGCCCTTTTCGCCTCCATCGGCTGCGTCCGGATCGTCCTCGACGTGGCTGAAGCCGAGCCGGTCCGCGAGCCGGCCCATCGGGCCCGGCGCCCACCAGTTCCAGCGGCCCAGCAGACGCATCGTGGCCGGAACGAGGAGGACCCGGATGATCGTGGCGTCGACCGCGACCGCGATCGCCATGCCGACCCCGATGCTCTTGATCGTGATCGACTCGGCCAGCGCGAACGCGGAGAAGACCGTGACCATGATCAGTGCGGCGCCGGTGATCACGCCGGCCGTCCTCGACAGCCCCTCGGCGACCGAGGCGGTGTTATCGGCGGTCCGCCGATATGCCTCCTGGATCCGCGAAAGGAGCAGGACCTCGTAGTCCATCGACAGGCCGAACAGGATGCTGAACATGATGATCGGGTTGCCGGCCACGGTGAAGCCCGGCGAGGTGAAGCCCAGGACGTCGGACAGGTTGCCCTCCTGGAAGATCCAGACAAGGGCGCCGAAGCTGGCCGTGATCGACAGCAGGGTCATCACGATGGCCTTCGCCGGGATCACGACCGAGCCGAAGAGCAGGAACAGGATCGCGCCACTCGCGAACAGGGTCACCGCAACCGCCCACGGGACCGTGTTGCCCTGGCTGACCATGAAGTCGTGGCCCTCGGCCGCGAGTCCGCCGACCGCGCTCGTGACGCCTTCGACATGGATGGCCCGGACCGCCGGGATGACGGCGCCGCCGGCCGGGCTGACCGGGTCGAGCGGGCTGACGGCGTCGAGTCGCACGGTCGAGCCGCGGACGTAGGCCTGTTTGAGCCCGTCGCGGGCCGCGACGAGTTGTGCCGGGAGCTGGTCGGCCGGGGCGGCGTACAGGGCGGCGAGCTGGTCCGGGCTCATCACCACCCCGGTCTGCGGGTCGACGAGGCTGAACGGGCCCTCGATCCGGTCGATGCCGGCGACGCCGTCGACCAGGCTTGCGAACTGGGTCAGGCGAGCGATGTTGGCCGCCGTCAGCGGGTCGCCGTCGACCGTGGCGAGGATCGCGATCGGTGACGTCTCGCCGGCCTGGAAGTCGGTTGCGAGCGTGACCGCGGCGTCGCGGCTCTCGAGGCCGGCCGGCAGCGTCGCTGCGTTCGGGATGCCCTGGCTGAGACGCAGGAACGGGGTGCCGGCGAGGAGGAGGACGAGGACCGCCGGGATCAGGAAGGCGAGTGGACGGGCCATGACCGCGCGGGCGACGCCCGCCCAGCGCGAGCGGTCCGGTGCCGCCGACACCGGCCTCGCCGGCCGGCCGAGCCGCCGCCCGATCGCCGCGAACAGGCCGGCCAGGCTCAGCGCGTTGACCCGCGGACCGAGCATCCCGAGGACGGCCGGCAGGAACGTCAGCGCATAGAAGACCGACGAGGCCACGACGATCGAGCCGCCGATCCCGAACGAGCGAAGGGCGGCCGGCTGGAACAGGAGCAATCCGGACAGCCCGATCGCGACGGCGAGCCCGGAGAAGGTCACGGCCTTGCCGCTGGTCGCGACCGTCGTCTCGACGGCCTGGGCCACCGTCCGCCCGCGGCGCAGCTCCTCGCGGAAGCGGCTGACCATGAACAGCGAGTAGTCGATCGCGAGCGCAAGCCCGAGCATCGTCGCCACGTTCTGGACGTAGATCGAGAGCTCGGTCGTCTGGGCGACGAGATAGACGCCGGCGAGGGTCGTCGGGATCGCGAGGGCGGCGACGAGCAGCGGCAGACCGGCGGCGACGACCGAGGCGAAGACCGCGAGCAGGATCAGAAGGAGGAACGGGGCCGAGACCGTCTCGGCCTGGACGAGCTCCTTCTCCGACTGGTGGGCCTGGTCCTCGGTGAACGGGCCGACGCCGGCGAGCTCGAGGGTGGCCCCGCTCGGCTTGTCGATCAGGCCGCGGATCTTCGGCATCTCGTTGGCCGACTGCTCGTCGGTGATCGTGAGCCGGACGACCGCGTACGCGGCGTGACCGTCGGTGCTGATGAAGCGCGCATCCTGGGTCTGGGCAAAGCCGATGACGTCGTCGGCGAGCGGGTCGGCGGCCAGGCGCCCCAAGGATGTCGCGATCATCTGCTGGAAGGTGGTTGAGCGGGCATCCGTCGCGGCGTCGCCCTGGAACAGCGCGACGATCGAGCCGCGGCCGACCCCGAACTCGTCGGCCAGCCGGGTCGAGACCAGGGCCGAGTCGGAATGCGGGTCGGACCAGCCGCCCGAGACCAGGGCATCGGTCACCCTGGACGCGAGCGTGACCGACGCGATGGCGACGATCACGGTGATCAGGGCGATCGGGCGGCGGAAGCGGTAGACGAATGCGCCCCAGCGGGAGAACAGCATCGGGATGCCCCTTCGATCGGACGGTTGCGGCCGCGGCGGCACGGTGGTGTGGGTCCCTCGGGAACATAGAGAATGAGCATTCGTTTTGTCAAGACTTGTCGTTGATAATCGTCCTGAGTACGCTAGGGGAGCGACCATTCTCCAGGAGCCGCCATGCCCCGTGTCACCGCCAAGCACGAGCAGGAAGTCCGCGACCGGATCGTCCGGGCGGCTCTCGCCGTGTTCGCCAAGCACGGCTTCCACCGGGCGACGATGCAGGACATCGTCCGCGCTTCGGGTCTGTCGGTCGGCGCCATCTACACGTACTTCAAGAGCAAGTCGGACCTGATCCTCGCCGGCTGCGACCTGATCACCGACCAGGAGCTCGCCCAGCTCGGTGGCCGGCTGGCCGCGGTCACCGGCTACCGCGACCGGATCGCGGCGGCGATCGGGTTCTGGTTCGACAACCTCGCGGTCGAACAATCCGAGCGCGGCTCGGGCTTCCTGATCCTGCAGGCCTGGGCCGAGGCCGACACCGATCCGGCCATCCGCGAGATGCTCCTCCGGCGCCGTCGCGAGACCGTCACGGCGGTGGTCCTCGTCCTCCAGGAGGGCGTGATGCGGGCCGAGCTGCCGGCCTGGCTGGACATCCCGTCGGTCGGTCACGCCCTGGCCGCCCTGCTCGACGGGATGCTGATCGAGGCCGCCGAGGATGGCGGGGCCTACCGCCGCTCCGACGCCGAACGGCGGGTCCTCGCCCTGCTCGAGACGCTGCTGGCGGCGAAGGATGCCGCCCCGCCCGAGCGGATCACGCCTGCCATCGCGCAGCCGTACGAGTCGGCCCGGGCCGGCCGGGTCGCCTCGTGACCGACGCGGGGTCGAGCACCGGCTCGTCCTCCGTTGGGCGCGTCCAGACCGTTCTCGGGCCGATCGAGCCGGCGGATCTCGGCTGGGTGTTGCCCCACGAGCACACCGCGATCGCGTTGTGGCACATCCCGAACCGCTGGGACTACTGGGAGCTCCGTCGCGACGAGCCGATCATCGTGGAGGAGCTGGCAGCATTCCGGGCGGCCGGCGGTGGGACCCTCGTCGACGTGACCCTCGATGGGGTCGGGCGCGACCCCGAATGGCTGGCGGCCATCTCCCGCACGACGGGACTGCACCTCGTCATGGGCGCGGGCTGGTATCGCGGCGCCCACTACCCAGCCGAGGCGCTGATCGATCGGCGATCGGTCGACGCGCTTGCCGCCGTGATCGTCCGCGACGCGATGGTCGGGGTGGGCGAGACCGGGATCCGGGCCGGGATCATTGGCGAGATCGGGACCGACAAGCCGTGGCTGTCGGCGCAGGAGGAGCGGGTCCATCGGGCGTGCGCCCGGGCCGCCCGCCGGACCGGGCTGGCGATCACGACCCACGCGGTCCAGTCCAGGGTCGGTCTCGACCAGCTCGACGTCCTCGAGGCGGAGGGCGCGGACCTGTCGCGCGTCGTCATCGGCCATGCCGACTCGAACCCGTCGCTGGACTACCACCTGGCGATCGTCGGGCGCGGCGCGACCGTCGAGTTCGACTTCCTCGGGATGAGCTTCACCCCGCTCGAGCGTCACGGCGAGAGCCGGATCGTCGACAATCTCCGCGAGCTGCTCGCCCGCGGCCACGTGTCGCGGATCCTCCTGTCGCAGGACGTCTGCCACGACAGCCAGCTCCGCCGCTACGGCGGCAACGGCTACACCTACCTCGCGGACACCTTCCTGCCGCGGCTCCGGGCCGCCGGCGTGTCCGAGGACGAGATCCGGACGATCACGGTCGACAACCCGCGCCGG
>DATAIW010000329.1:0-6150 GCA_036262455.1 Candidatus Limnocylindrales bacterium
GTCCTGACCGCGGCGCTTGCCGCGGCCGGCTTCGCGCCCGGCGCCTCACCCCAGCCCGTCGCGGCCGCCGACTCCGTCGCCGCGACGACACCAGAACCGACCGTCCAGGTCGACACCGTGTATGTCGCCGCTCCGGCGAAGCAGCAGACGATCACGGTCCACAAGGTCGTCAAGTCGACCGGCGGCGAGGAGTCCGAAGGCGAGTCGGGGGGCGACAATTAGATGAACGATCTCCGAAATGACGATCGCCCGGAGCCGCGCGATGGGTCTGGGGCGCCCGTGAGCCGGCCGCCGATGAGCCGGCCGCTTCCGCCGCGACCGACCGGCCCGCGGCCCGTCGCCGCGGCGACGCCCGAGCTCCCGCCTCGCCGGGCAGTCCCGGCCGTCGAGCGCAAGGCGCGACCCGATCCGGGACCGCTCCGCCTCGCCTTCGGGCTCACCGGGATGGCAGCCGCGACCGCGCTGCTCAGCGCGTTCCTCGTCCCGGCGACCAGCGCGGACGCGGGTGCCGGAACGACGAACCTCGTCACCGTCGCCGACGGGCCGACACCATCCGTCCAGCACGTGACCCGCTATGTCCAGCTCCAGCCGGGGCAGACCGCCCCGCCGCACGCCGTCGTCAACCAGGCCCCGACGCCGAAACCGCGGATCGTCGTCGTCACGACCCGGCAATCCGGAGCCAAGCCATGATCGACGCGATCGCACGTCCCGACCGAGCCGCCTCGCAGACGGCGCGGATCTCGGCTCCGTCCGAGCCTCCGGCGATGGTCTCTCTCGCGCGCTCGCTCATGGGCGGGCAGGTCGCCGTTCACGTCGTCCCGGGCGACGCGTTCGACGCGCACGGCCATTTCGCAGGGCCCCACGCCGCCGCCGACCCCGATGCCGTCCTCGACCGGATCGCCCGGTGGGCCGATCGCCTGACGCGGTTCACGGCGACCTCCGAGCTCTCGCGCCTCAACGCCAACGCACGGGTGGAGGTCGCGGTCGGGCCGACGCTCGCGGCCGTCCTGGATTGGGGTCGGGAGGCCGAGGTCCTGACCGACGGGATCGTCGACGTCGGATTGCTCGACGAGCGGATCGCCGCGGAAGGACGGCCGGAGACGGCCGCTCACCGTGCCGGCTCGACGCCGTCGAGGTCGCTCGCGTCACGTCGATGGTCGCTCGATCGACGAGCGCGCGGCGCCGTCGTCCGCCGGCCGGCCGGGCTGCGGTTCGATCTCGACGGCATCGCCAAGGGCTGGATCGCCGATCGGGCCCTCACCTCGCTCGACGGCCACGCCGCGGCCGTCGTCGATGCCGACGGGGACATCGCCATCCGGCTCGGTCGCGGCGTCGAGTGGACGTTCGGCGTCGCCGACCCGCACCACACCGGACACGATCTCGTCGAGCTGCGATTGCGCCGCCGCGAAGGTGTCACCGATCGCGACGAGCCCAGCAGCCGGCGGGCGGCCGACCGGTTCGGCCTTGCCACGTCGGGCACGAGCGTCCATCGCTGGGACCGCGCGGGGGGCCATGCCCATCACCTGATCGACCCCAGGACGGGACGGTCGGCCGTGACCGATCTCGTCCAGGCGACCGTCCTCGCCGGATCCGCACGGGTGGCAGAGGCGCTTGCCAAGGCGGCGGTGATCGTCGGCTCGGAGGCGGCGTTCGCGCTGCTGGATCGGGCCGGGGTCGACGGCGCCATCCTGCTGACCGATCGGGGCCGGCTGCTCATTCATCCCGCGACCCTGCGGTGGCTGGCATGACGTTCCGGGGTCTCGATGCGCGCAGTCGATGGCTCCGCTGGGGCCTCCTCGCGATCGGCATCGGGATCGTCGTCGGGGTAGCCGGGCCGCGGGCGATCGCAGCCCTCGCGACGACCTGGGAGACGAAGCGGGCCATGCTGCCGTGGGTCTTCGAGCGTCTCTTCGCGTTCCTGGCGTACCTGGCGATGACCGGGTCGGTCGTCTACGGACTCCTGCTGTCGACCAAGATCCTCGATGCGATCGCCCATCGCCCGATCACCTTCGCGCTCCATCAGGACCTCGCCAGCATCGGCGTCGGGTTCGCGGCCGTCCACGGCATGCTGCTGGCCCTCGACAAGAGCGTGCCGTTCACGCTCGCCCAGATCGTCGTGCCGGGCCTGGCTCCGTACGCGCCGGTCTGGGTGGCGGCCGGGCAGCTGTCCCTGTTCCTCATGGCCGTGGTCATCGCGAGCTTCTACCTGCGGCGCCGGATCGGCCAGCGCGCCTGGCGGGCGCTCCACTACGTCACGTTCCTCGCCTTCGTGGGCGCCACCGCTCACGGCATCATGGCCGGGACCGACAGCGGATCGAGCTGGGCGTGGGGGCTGTACGCCGGATCCTCGATCGCGGTCGTCTTCCTTCTCGTCTACCGGATCGCGCTGTCGGCGAGCCGACGACGGTCCAGGCCCGACGGCGCCGCGCGTCGCGTGACAGCCGCCCCCGAGGTCGGCCGGGCGCCCCTGGTCCGGGCTGCCACAGAGGCCTCGCTGGAAGCCTGACTCGTTCGCGACCGGCCGAGCTGCGGCAGGCGCGGTCTACGGAAGGGCCGGGGTCGGGACCGCTGTCCGCCGCGGCTCGACCCCGGAGACCGGCGGGGCGAACCGGCGCAGCCGGAGCGCATTCGAGACCACGGTGACCGAGCTGAACGCCATCGCTCCGGCCGCGAGGATCGGGTTCAGGAGCGTGCCCGTGAATGGGTACAGCACGCCCATCGCCACCGGAATGAGCACGACGTTGTAGGCGAACGCCCAGAAGAGGTTCTCCTTGATGTTGCGCATCGTGGCCCGCGATAGGGCGATCGCGGTCACGAGGCCGCGCAGGTCGCCGCTCATGAGCGTGACCGTGGCGGACTCGATCGCGATGTCGGTGCCGGTGCCGATGGCGATCCCGACGTCGGCCGAGGCGAGGGCCGGAGCGTCGTTGACCCCGTCGCCGACCATCGCGACCACCTGGCCCGCGGCCTGGAGCGCCCGGACCTGGGCCGCCTTGTCCTCGGGTCGGACGTCGGCGACGACGCGGTCGACGCCCGCCTGGGCGGCGATCGCGCCGGCCGTCGTCGCGTTGTCACCGGTCAGCATGACGACCGTCAGCCCGAGCCGGCGGAGCTCGGCGACCGCGGCTGCGGATCCGGCCTTCAGCGTGTCGGCAACCGCGAGGACGGCGGCGGGCCGGCCGTCGACAGCCACGAAGACCGGCGTCCGGCCCATCGACGCCGCTCGCTCGGCGGCCGCGACGAGGAATGGATCGGCAGACCCGACGAATTCGCGCCGACCGACGAGCACCTCGCGCCCGTCGACGGCGGCGCGCACGCCCTGGCCGGCCACGGCTTCGAAGGCCGTGGTCTCGCGAATCTCGATCCCGGCATCGCGAACGTGGCGGACGATCGCCTCGCCCAGCGGATGCTCCGAGCCACGCTCGGCTGCGGCGACGAGCGCGAGAAGGACCGTCTCCTCGGGTGCGCCATCGGCCCGGACGATGTCGGTCACGCGCGGCCGGCCCTCGGTGAGCGTGCCGGTCTTGTCGAGCACGACCGTCCGGACGTGCTGGAGCCGCTCAAGCGATTCCGCGTTCCGGAACAGGACCCCGTGTTCGGCGCCCTTGCCGGTCCCGACCATGATCGAGGTGGGGGTGGCGAGCCCGAGGGCGCAGGGACAGGCGATGATCAGGACGGTGATCGCACTGACGAGCGCGTAATTGAACGCCGGCTGGGGCCCGAAGGCGAGCCAGGCGAGGAAGGTCAGGGCCGCGATCCCGAGGACGACGGGGACGAACACGCCGGTCACCGCATCCGCGAGCCGCTGGATCGGTGCCCGCGAGCCCTGCGCCTCCTGGACGAGGCGCACGATCCGGGCGAGGACCGTGTCGGCTCCGACGCGGGTCGCCTGGTAGGTGAACGAGCCGGCGCCGTTGACGGTGCCGCCGATGACCTCGTCGCCGAGCTTCTTGCCGACGGGCATGCTCTCGCCGGTGATCATGCTCTCGTCGACCGACGACCGGCCCGCTGCGACGGTCCCGTCGACCGGGATCCGCTCGGCGGCCCGGACGAGCACGATGTCACCCGGGATGACCTGCTCGATCGGGATGTCTGCCTCGACGCCGGCACGGACGACGCGCGCCGTGCGCGGTGCGAGGCCGATGAGCCTGCGGATCGCGTCGGAGGTATGGCTGCGGGCGCGAGCCTCGAGGAAGCGGCCGAGCAGGATCAGAGTGATGATCGCGGCCGAGGTGTCGTAGTAGAGCGGGGGCTGCCCGCCGTCCATCCCGAGGCCGACCGCGACAAAGAAGTCCGGGACCAGGGTCGCCGCGAGGCTGTACCCGAACGCGGCGCTGGTGCCGACCGCGACCAGCGTGTTCATGTCGGCGGAGCGGTGGCGCAGCGCATTCCACGCGCCCCGATAGAAGGGGCCGCCGGCGTAGACCTGGACCGGCGCGGCGAAGGCGAGCTGGAACCATGGGTTCGCCAGGAACTCCGGCAGCCAGGGCGCGATCGTCATCTTCGCAAGCCCGAGGAGCAGGGGGGTGCTGAGGACTGCCGCCACGGTAAGCCGCCGGCTGAGGTCTGCACGATGCCGGTCGGCGAACGACGGCTCGTCGGTCGCGGGCTCGGCCGCGACGTCGGCGGCGTCGGTGCCGACGCGTTCGACGCGCGCGACGTAGCCGGCCGCCTCGACGGCGGCGACGATCGCCGCGACGTCGACCCGTGCCCCGTCGTAGCGCACGGTCGCCGACTCGGTCGCGAGATTCACGCTCGCGTCCTCGATCCCGTCGACCTTGCGCAGGAAGCGCGTGATCCGGTTGACGCACGACGCGCAGGTCATGCCCTCGATCGGGAAGGCGATCATCTCGATCGGCTGGATGGGCGTCGTCACGACAGGCTCCTGTGGGTTCGAGTTGCGTTCGGCGGATGACAGGTTGGTGGTCACGTCAGCCGCCATTCGTGGCGCCGACCGCGCCCGCCGGCGGGTCGAGGATCGTGATCGTCCCGCCGTACATCCCCATCGCGCAGGCGTAGGACAGGGACCCCGCGGGCATTGCCGGGAGATCGATCACGTTGCGTCCCGTGTGGAGGGTCACGGCCATGTCGAGCCCGGGGATCCGCAGGAACGTGGCGCAGGACTGGGAGTCGAGCGACGTGATCACCCAGCGCGTCGGGGTGCCGGCGTGGATGGCGACGTTGCCCGGGCGGTACCCGCCGGCGTCCTGGAAGGTGTAGAGGGTCTGCCTGCCGTCCGCGGAATTGGCGACGGGGGGCAGGGCCGCAGCGAGGGCGACGCTCGGGCCGACCGACGGGAGCGCGAACCCGGCGAGCCGCAGCCCGGCGCCGGCATTGACGAACGCGAAGCCGATGACGACGACCCCGATGACGCGCAGCAGGGTCGGGCGGGCACGGTCCGGCATGATCGCGGGCAATCCGGCGAGCGCGAGGAGGCCGGGCGCGGTCCCGATCGCGAAGACGGCCATGATCACGCCGGCGATGACCGGCGATCCGGTCGAGAGGGCGTAGATCTGGACGGCCTGGGTGAAGCCGCATGGCAGGAAGAACGAGGCCGCACCGAGGAGCGCAGCGCGGGTGTCGGAATATCCGGTGACGGAGCCGCTGCCGAGCCCGAGCCTGCCCGCAAGACCGGCCGGGAGCGTCGGGGACCAGGCCGCGACCCGCGGCGAAAGCCCGGTCAGGCGGATCCCGATCAGGGTCATGACGATCGCGACCGCGATCATGAGGACGGCGACGAACCGGGTCGGGAGGGAGATGCTCGAACCGAGCGCGCCGAGAGCCGCCCCGAGCACCGCGTAACCGGCGATCCGGCCCCCGACGAACACGAGGCCCGGTCGCAGGCGCTCGACGATCCCCACGTCGCCGGCCGTCGCGGACCGCCGCGTCTCGTTCGCCGCGGAGAGGGCGAGGACGACGCCGCCGACGAGGGCCATGCACGTCGATACCCCGGCGGCGAGCCCGAGCAGGAGCGCGACGACGACGCCGCCGTTGCTCAGGGTTCCCGCCCCGGACGCGAGCCCGGCGATCCCCGTCGCCTGGGCGAGGACCGCGATCAGGACGAGGACGAGGAGCCCGCCGGCGGCGGTCGCCCAGACCTGGGCGTCGCGCTCGAGCCATGACGTCCGGCCCACCTCGTACCCCGCGGCC
>DATAIW010000330.1:0-3914 GCA_036262455.1 Candidatus Limnocylindrales bacterium
GCTCCGTCCGGGCGGCGTGCTACTCGCGTCGGGGATCTTCGTCGACCGGGAGAGCGAGGTCGGCGCTGCGTTCGAGGCGGTCGGGCTGGCCGTCACGGTGCGGACGGCCGAGGGCGAATGGGTCGCACTCGAGGCAACGCGGCCCGTGTAGGCTGCGCGATCGAAGGTCCGATCCGGCTGGTCCGGATCCTGGTCGATCGCTGACCCGCCCTACAATCGGGCGGCATGCCCAGCTGGTTCCCGATCCTGCTCGTCACCCACATCGTGCTCGCGGTGGGTCTCTTCCTGCCGTCGATCCTCTTGCCGTTCGCCCTCCGGACGCGGCGGGCCGCTGCCGACAGCCCGCATGTCTTCGTCCGGTTCCTGCTCTGGATGCAGGCCCACGGGACGCTGGTGATCGGGCTCGGCCTGGCCGTCACGGGGACCGCGCTGGTCCTCCTGCTCGGGGCGTCGCTGCTCCGCCAGCCGTGGCTGATCCTCGCCCTGTCGATCTATGCCGCGAACCTGCTCCTCGCGTTCCTCGTCCAGCGCCCGAACCTGCGCCGGCTCGTCGGGATCCGGGCCGCGACGGACGACCGCCTCTGGCTCGATCGGGCGAAGCGGCAGCGCTACGTCAGCTACGCGATGGCGGCCCTCGTCGGAACGATCGGATTCCTGATGAGCACGAAGCCGCAGCTGTGGTGAGGTCCTGACGATGGGCGACGCGGCGTCCACCCGCCCGATCCGGACGGCGGCCATCACGAATCTCGGCTGCAAGGTCAACCAGTCCGAGATGGAGGGTGCGGCGCGGCGCCTGCGGGAGCGCGGAATCGCGATCGTCGACGGCGATCGGCCGGCCGACCTCGTCCTCGTCAACACCTGCACCGTGACGGCCGAGGCCGACGCGAAGTCGCGCCATGCGGTCCGGCGCGCCCGGCGCGTCAGCCCGGACGCGGCGGTCGTCGTGACCGGCTGCTCGGTCCAGGTCGGGCGCGAGGCGTTCGCCGCCGCCGATCCCGACGCCCGTCTGGTCGACAACCGCTCCAAGGACGCGCTGCTCGAGGAGCTCGATGTGCTGCTCGGGCCCGGCGGCCCGGGAGGGCCGGGCCGCCGGGGCGGGCTGGTCGACCGGGCCCTGCCGACCCTGTCGGGTGTCGCGATCGAGGGGATCGCCGACGAGCGGGCATCGGTCGAGCGGACCCGGGCGTTCGTCAAGGTCCAGGACGGCTGCTCGTTCTTCTGCACCTACTGCATCATCCCGAGCGCCCGCGGCCCCGAGCGCAGCCTCGCCCCGGAGGTGGTCATGGCCGACGTCCGCCGGGCGCTGGGGGCCGGTCATCGCGAGATCGTCCTGACCGGGATCAACATCGGGACGTACGACGGCGGCTGGTCCGAACGCGGGTTCCGGGGCGCCCACCGCCGCTCGGAGTTGACGCTCGCCGGGCTCGTCCGGCGGCTCCTCGACGAGACGCCGGTGGAACGGATCCGGCTGTCCTCGATCGAGCCCCAGCACGTCGACGACGCGCTGCTCCGGGCGTGGGTCGATGGCGCGCCGCGGACGATGCCCCACGTCCACCTGCCGCTCCAGTCGGGCGACGACGGCGTGCTCCGGCGGATGGGCCGGCGCTACACGGGGGCCGGGTATGCCGCGATGGTCGCGCGCGTCCGGGACGCGATCCCCGGCGTCGCGGTCCACGGCGACGTGATCGTCGGGTTCCCGACCGAGGAGGCGGCGGCGTGGGCGCGGTCGCTGGCGTTCATCCGCTCGATCGAGTTCGCCGGCATCCACGTGTTCCGCTACTCCGGCCGACCAGGAACTCCCGCGACCCGGATGACCGGCCAGGTCGACGAGGCGACGAAGAAGGCGCGCGCGGGCGCGCTCCTTGCGGTGGCCGCCGACGCGCGCGAGCGCTGGGCGGGCGGTCGAGTGGGAGGCGTCGGCGACGTCCTGTTCGAGTCACGTCTCGACGACGGCCGGTGGGTCGGCCACGCCGCCGACCACACGTCGGTCGCGGTTCGTCCCACGGACGGTGCCTCGCTCGAGAACGCGCTCGGCCGCGTCCGCCTCGATGCCGTCGATCCGGATCGGCGCGATCGGCTCGTCGGCCGCATCCTGTCCATGTCACCCCGTCGCGGAGTCCCCGTCCATGCCAGCTGACCGACCATCCGAGCCCGATTGCCTGTTCTGCCGGATCGTCCGGGGCGAGGTGCCGGCGAAGACCGTCGTCGACGACGACCTCGTCCTCGCCTTCCACGACATCGCCCCGCGCAGCCCGACCCACGTCCTCGTGATCCCGAAGACGCACATCCCCTCGGCCGCCGACCTGACCGAGGACGACGGTCCGCTCCTCGGGCGGTTGTTCGCCACGGCTGCGCGCATCGCCCGTGACGCCGGGATCGCGTCGGACGGCTACCGGATCGTCAGCAACGTCGGGCGCTGGGGCGGTCAGACGGTCGACCACTTCCATCTCCACCTGATGGGCGGTCGGGCGTTCGGTTGGCCGCCGGGATGAGAAGGGCCGCCGCTTCGACCACGTTCGTCTTGCTCGCGCTCGTTGCTGCGTTGGGCCTGGCCGGCTGCGGGATCGGTGCGAACGGGAGCCCGGCCTCGTTCGCGCCCGCGAGCGTCGGCCCCGCAACGAACGTCACCGGCGCGACCGCCCAGACTCGTGGCGAGATCGCCGTGGCGCTGGCGTCGATTTCGTCGGTGGCCATCCAGTTCGGCGACGCGACCCGGCCGTATCGCCCACCCGAGTCGGGGCGGCTGCGCGACGCGCCGCGGGCCGTCTACCAGGTGGTCATGCCGAACCTGCCCGACGCGGGCTTCGTCGTCGTCTACGAATTCGCCGACGCAACAGCTGCCTCCGACGCCGGCAACGAGGAGGCCGGCTTTCTCGGGACCGGCCCCGCCAGGGTGAACTTCCCACGGGATGCCCAGCACGTCCTCCGTCAGGTCGGCCCGACCCTGATCCTGTACACGTGGTCGCCGTCCGAGTCGACCGACCGGACCGCATCGACCGTCGCCGCCGTGCTCGCGACCCTGGGAATCGGGTTCAGCGTCCCGAACTGACGTCGGTTCCATCTGGTTGCGGGATCGCGGACGCGGCGTCCTGCGGCCCTTCGCCCGCGGCCCAGGCCCGGATCGGGTCCCGCCGGATCTTCAACGTGTGCGTCCGGGGGAAGTCGTCGTCCGGCCAGAATCGCCAGCCGACGATCCGCTGCTGCGGCCCGAGCGCCGCGTTCGCGCGCTTCACCGACGAGTCCACGACCGCTCGCTCGGCGTCGTCGGTGGAGGCCGTCCGCCTGCCGCTGTCGGCAAGCTCCTCGTCGGCAGCGCCGCGGAGGACGATGGCCTCGATCCTGCCGGGCGCCGATTCGACGACGATCGCGTCGCGCAGCCCCGCCACGCGCAGCGCGTTCTCGAGATCCTCCGGGTAGACCTTGAAGCCGTTCGGCAGGACGATCCGATCCTTCGTCCGGCCGCTCATGATCAGTCGTCCGTCGGCGTCGAGGTGGCCGATGTCGCCGGTGTGGTACCAGCCGTCGGCGTCGATCGCGCGCGCCGTCGTCTCGGGGTCGTGCCAGTAGCCCTTGAACAGGGTCGGCCCGCGGAAGAGGATCTCGCCGTCGTCGGCGACCCGGAGCTCGACCGGCGGCATCGCCCGGCCGACCGTCCCAAGCCCGTGATCCTGCGGTGTCGTGCAGGTTCCGAAGCCGTTCTCGCTGCTGCCGTAGCCTTGGACAACGACGATTCCGAGGTCCTCCCAGGCCTGTTGCAGGGCCGGCGGCAGGAACGCGCCGGACGAGACGAAGAGACGCATCCCGCCGCCGAGCCGGCGGTGGACCCTCCGGAAGAGCACACGCCGGACCGGGTAGGGGAGGTGGCGGGCGATGCCACGCAGGCGATCGAAGCGGGCCCGTTGTCCGGATCGATC
>DATAIW010000331.1:0-5862 GCA_036262455.1 Candidatus Limnocylindrales bacterium
GATCTGGGCGGCGCCGGCCCAGCCGGCCGCGGGCTCCGATCCCTTCGAGCGGCCCGCCGCGGGCATGCCCGTCGAGGCGGCCCCGGTCCGCGCCAAGGGCAACGGGGGAATGCTCGTGAACCTCCTTCTCGGCGTCGCCCTGGTGATCGCGGTCGGCGGCGTCGCCTTCGCGGTCGGCCGAGCCACCGCGCCGGCCTCGACCGCGACCGGTCGGACCGGCCTCGGGGCCAACGGCGGCGGGCTCTTCCAGGGCGGACCGGATGCGAGCGGCGCGCCGGGCGGCACGTTCAACGGCGGGTTCGGCGTGGGTGGAGGCGGCGTCTCGATCGAGGGCACCGTCACCGCCGTGAGCGCCGATTCGATCACGCTCCAGCTCGCGAGCGGGCAGACGATCACGATCCCGACCGACGCCCAGACGACGTATCACCAGCGGACGGCGACGACCGCGGCCGCCGTGACCTCCGGCAGCACGATCATCGTCCAGCTCCAGGGCGGGCGGGGCGCGTTCGGCAACGGCAACGGCAACGGTGGCCAGGGCGGTGGCGCGCAGGCGAGCGGCGCCCCGGGCCGGACGCTCGGGCCGGCGAGCACGGTGACCGTGATTCCGTCGGGCGGCTGAGCCGACCCGGCCGTCGTCGTCAGCCTGGGTTCGGCCGCCAACGCCAGGTCATCTCGATCCGCAGGGGCTCGCCCGGCCGGACGACCTGCGGCGCAAGGTTCAGTCCGTCGGGCGGCCCGGTCTGCGGCTCGGCGCAGATCCCGTCCGGCGACGCCTCGTAGACGACCCATCGATCGGCGGTCGAGGTCAACTCGATTTCGAGCGCGCCCGGCCAGCGGACGATCGGCGGCCGGCGCAGGTCCGTCACGCAGTCATCCCACGGATGCGGGCCGGGCGCGATGAGCTCGCCGGTCGGGAGGCCGTCAGGGCCCCGGCGGTACATCCGCCCGGGATCGATCTCGAGCTGGACCGGGTCTCCGGAGCCGGCCGGCTCGAGCCGACGGCGGAACCACGGATGCCAGCCGATCGTTGCCGGCTGTGGTTCGCCCGCCTCGAGGCTCAACGACACATCGAGCCGATCGTCCGCAAGGTCGAACGACTGGATCGCCCGGCCGCGGTACGGCCAGGGCGCCACCAGTTCGCAGCCGATCGCGTTCGGACCCGCTGCCTCGGGACAGCGCGTCCAGGGTCGCTCGCCGACCAGGCCGTGAAGCGCGAACGGCGGCTGGTTGAGGGGCAGCTGATGCGTCCGGCCACCGAAGGCGAACCACCCGTCCCGCAGACGCCCGGCGAACGGAACCATCGGGAACGAACCCCAGGAGAACGGACCCCAGCCGGTCGTGACGAGGACCTCGCAACCGTCGATGACGAGCGAGGCAAGGCGGCCGCCGTGCTCGAGGTCGACGACGGCAACCGCGGGGCCCGAAGACAGGCGGAGCAGGTCGCTCATCGCGAGGTCAACGCCGGATCATCCCGGGCGGTCCGCTCGTCAACCGCGACCTGCGTTCTCGCGACGTGGCGCGGGATCATCAACGCGGCCGCCACGCCGGCGACGAGGCAGGCCGCCGCGCCGACGATGATCGCGGCCTCGATGGAGACTGCCGCAAGACCGCCGGCGAGGGCGGCTCCGATCGGATAGCCGACGAAGTTCAAGGCCATTGATACGGCGAACGCGCGACCCATCCATGCGGGATCGGTCCGGCGCTGGCGAATCGTGAACAGCCCGACGTCCATCGGCCCGTTGAGCGCTCCCCCGAGCGCCAGCCCCAGCCCGACGAAGCACAGGCCGGTCAAGGTCTCGGCTGCCCCCGCCCCGGCCAGGAGGAGGAGGTCGGCGAGCGCGATCCCGGCCATCGGCAGGACCAGCAGGTTCCATTCCCGGCCGCGGCTGTCGAAGCGACCGGCGATCAGGGCGGCCACCATGCCCGCGACCCCTGACCCGGCGAACACCAGCCCAACCACGACCTCCGGGGCGCCCAACCGGTCGATGACGATCAGCGGGACGACGATCGTGACCATGCCGCCCGACAGGTTGAGCAGGGAGATCGAGACCCCGAGGCC
This sequence comes from Candidatus Limnocylindrales bacterium, assembly GCA_036262455.1. Classification (GTDB taxonomy): domain Bacteria; phylum Chloroflexota; class Limnocylindria; order Limnocylindrales; family CSP1-4; genus CF-46. The sequence continues at coordinate 2,060 of DATAIW010000331.1, forward strand.
GCGCAAGGTCGGGTTTCGGAGCGTGTACTTGACGCCGTCCCACGCGTCGACCAGCAGGCGTCCGGTTGACGCCGTCGCCGACACCGGGTCCGGGGCGCCGATCATCGCGACCGTCGCCCCGCCGTACACGATCCCGATGAGGATCAGGGTCGTCGCCCCGCCGACGATGGTGACGAGGGCCGCGGCCAGCGGCGGTCCGAGGATCGTCGCAACGAGGTAACCGTTCGAGTCGATCGCGTTGACCCGTTCCCACAGACGCTCCGGGACGATGAGCGGGAAGAGGCTGCGGAGCCCCGTGTGGGACAGGATCGAGGTCAGGGAGCTGACGATCGCGATCGCGAGGAGGACCGGGACCGGCAGTGCGTGGGCCAGGGCCAGAGCGCCGATCAGGACGAGGGCCAGCAAGGCGACGGCGTAGTCGAGGATGACCAGGCGCGTCCGACCGTGACGATCGAGGAGGGCGCCGGCGATCGGCGCCACGACGAGCCCGGGAAAGACGCTGGCGAACGTCACGAGTCCGGTCAGCGCGGGCGAGTCGTACTCGGCGAGCGTGAACAGCACGAGCGCCACCCCGACCATCGCCTGGGCGATCCGGCTGAGCTGCATCGAGACCAGGATCCGGGGCAGGCCGGGAACCGCGAGCAGGGCGCGGTAGGAGCGTTCGGTCCGTGGGCTCGGAGTCACCTGCCGGATGCTATCGGTGGTTGGCGTCGGGCGCTGGTGATCGCGTTCTGCAACGGATCGTGTGCCTCGACAAGGGTCCGCCCGGTGGTACGATCCGGGCACTCGAGCCGGCTCCTCGTACGGGGTCCGTCCACGACGCCGAATGGCGGCTGGATGCAGGGACCCGCGATGCCCCGGTGGAGTGAGGTGCACGCATGGCCACCGTGACATTCGAGCACGTCACCAAGAAGTATGGTGACGTCCTCGCTGTCAACGACCTGAACCTCGCCATCAACGACGGCGAGTTCATGGTCCTCGTCGGGCCCTCCGGGTGCGGCAAGACGACGAGCCTCCGGATGATCGCCGGCCTGGAGGAGATCACGAACGGGGACCTCAAGATCGGCGACCGGGTCGTCAACGATGTCCCGCCCAAGGACCGCGATATCGCGATGGTCTTCCAGAGCTATGCGCTCTATCCCCACATGACCGTCCGCGACAACATGGCGTTCGGGCTGAAGCTGCGCAAGCTGCCCAAGGCCGACATCGAGCGCCGGGTCAACGAGGCGGCTGGGACGCTGAGCCTCGAGAAGCTCCTCGATCGCAAGCCGAAGGAGCTGTCCGGCGGCCAGCGTCAGCGCGTCGCGCTCGGTCGGGCGATCGTCCGCGAACCGGCCGTGTTCCTCATGGACGAGCCGCTCTCCAACCTCGACGCCAAGCTGCGCGTCCAGACCCGGGCCGAGATCGCCCGCCTCCACCAGCGGATGGGGACGACGTTCGTGTATGTCACCCACGACCAGGTCGAGGCAATGACGATGGGCACCCGGATCGCGGTCATGAGCGACGGCCTGCTTCAGCAGGTCGGGACGCCGCAGGTCCTCTACGACCAGCCGACGAACCGCTTCGTGGCCGGCTTCATCGGCAGCCCGTCGATGAACTTCCTCGACGTGACGTTCGACTCGTCGGGCGGGACGCCGAAGCTCGCCGGACCGGGCGGCTGGACCGCCGCCCTGCCCCATCGCTTCGCCGCCTCGGTCGGGGCCACGTCGGGCCGCAAGCTCGTGGCCGGCTTCCGGCCGGAGCACCTCGAGCTCGACCCGGTCGAGGGCGACACGGTCCATCTGCCGGGCAAGGCGGACGTCGTCGAGTATCTCGGGAACGAGGAGCTGCTCCACGTGACCGCGGCCGAGAAGGACATCGTCGCGATCGTCGGCTCCGACCATCGGGTCAAGCCGGGCGACATGCTCGACCTCATCCTGCCGCTCACGAAGCTCCACCTGTTCGACACCGAGTCCGGCCTCAGCCTGACGTCCGAGCGCGAGACGGCGGCCTGACCGAGAGAACCGATCGGACCGGCCCCGCCGGTCCGATCACCAGTCCGACGACGGGCGCGGCGCCGGATCCGGCAACCGCGCCCGAAGACCCCATGAGCATCGGGCCGACCGATGCCGAGCTCATCGAGCGCGTCGTCGCCACGCGCGTGCTCCATCGCGGCCGTTACCTCGAGTTCCGGGTCGACACGATCGAGCGGGCCGACGGCACTCGCTCCGAGCGCGACATCGCCGGCCACCCGGGTGCGGTGGCCATTGTCGCGCTCGATTCCGACGACCGCGTCCTGCTCGTTCGCCAGTGGCGGACGCCAGCCGAGCAGGTCCTGCTCGAGATCCCGGCGGGCACCCTCGACATCGACCAGGCGACGGGCGCCGCCGAGGACCCCGACCTCGCGGCCCGGCGCGAGCTCGAGGAGGAGACCGGCTACCGCGCCGGGCGCTGGGAGCGGCTGACCTCGTTCTGGTCGGCGCCCGGGTTCACGAGCGAGCTGATGCACCTGTACCTCGCAACCGAGCTCGTCGCCGCCCATCCCGACGAACGCCTCGGGCCCGACGAGGACGAGCATCTCCGCCTCGAGCGGCGCCCGCTCGTCGATGCCCTGGCCGCGGTCGATCGGGGCGAGATCGCCGACGCGAAGTCGATCGTCGGCCTCCTCTGGCTGGCCCGCCGGCAATCGGCGGACGCGGCCGGACGCCGGCGCCACGGGACCTGAGCCGCTCCCCGGCGATGACGACCATGGGAGTCCGCACCTTCCGGCGGGGCGACGAGCCCGGGATCATCGCCGTGATCGACGCGGGGCTGTCGGTGGACCGGTTGCCGGGGATCACCCGCCAGGACCTCCTCCACGGCGTCGAGCGGATGGCGGGCGATCCCGAGGGCACCCTGGTCGCGACCGAGAACGGCGCGATCGTCGGCTTCTGCACGCCGCGGATGGACGAGCTGACGATCCACCCGGCGCATCGTCGCCGCGGGCACGGCCGGCGGCTGGTCACGGAGTGGCTGACGCGGCGCAGGGCGGCCGGCGAGCCCGACCTCGTCCTCCATGGCCCGGATCGTCCGGCCGCCGCCGGGTTCATCGCCGCGCTCGGGTTCGTCCGCCGCTCCAGCCTCTGGCTGTTCGAGCTCGCGCCCGATGCTGCAGTCCCGGCGCCGGCCTTTCCCGCCGACGTCCGCGTTCGGACCTATCGCGACGGCGACCTGGCCCGGTTCGTCGAGGTCGCGAACGCCTCGTTCGCGGATCATCCGTCGCCGGTCCTGTTCACCGAACGGGGGGTCGGCCATGTCCACGGACTGTCCGACTTCGACCCCGACGCGATCCTCCTCGTCTTCGCCTCCGACGATCCGGACCGCGCGATCGGCTGGGCCAAGGCCGAATACGAGCTCGTGGACGGGACCGCCGAGCGACGCGGGTTCGTCTCGTTCGTCGGCATCGTTCCGGCCTGGCGCGGGCGAGGTCTCGGACGCGCGCTGCTCCGCTGGGCGATCGAGCGTTGCCGCGCGGCCGGGGCGCGGACGATCGAGCTGAGCGTCGAGGCGGCCAACGACCGGGCGCTCGGCCTCTATCGCTCGACGGGCTTCACGGCCGAGGTCGAATGGCCTCACTACGCGCTCGCGACCGGCGCCTGACCGGGATCGCCTCGCGCCGATCGGCGGTCGGCTACTCGTTGCCCAGGCGGGCGAGCGCCCCGGCGTAGACCTTCGAGGTCGGGCTGAGGGCGACCGCCACGCGAAGGTGCGTTCGCGCTTCGTCACGCCGACCCAACTGCTTGAGGCTCTGGCCCAGGGCGAAATGGGCGTAATGGGCCGACGGA
>DATAIW010000332.1:0-9737 GCA_036262455.1 Candidatus Limnocylindrales bacterium
CGCGACGAACAGCGGTTGTTCACCGCCCTCGACGGGTTGCTCGGCCAGGTGACAGAGGAGCAGGCGGAGACGGCCCTGAACATCCTCGCCCCCGGGTCGGACGGCGCGAGCCGGTACCGGGAGGGCTTCCCCGCCGCGGGAGCGGAGGAACTGTACGAACTGGTCAACTCCGACTGGGGATTCCGCATGCCGACCCTCCACCTCGCCGAGGCCCAGATCGCGGCCGGCGGGCGTGCCCACGTCTACGAGCTGACCTGGGCCGCGCCGGGGATGGGTGGCATCCTCGGGGCCTGCCACGGCCTCGACGTGCCGCTCGTCTTCGGCAACGCGGACCGCGGTCAGCCCGCCATGCTGATCGGCGACAGCCCGAACCCTGAAGCAGAGATGCTGTCCGCGCGGATGCGCGCCGCGTGGACGGCGTTCGCCACCCACGGCGACCCCGGCTGGATCGCCTACGACACGCAGCGACGCCTCGTGCAGCTCTTCGATACCCGCCCGACGATCGCCGCCGATCCGGAGGAGACCTCCCGTCTGATCTGGCAGGACCACGCCTTTCCTGCCCTGCCGTTGATCGGCCGGTAGCACCTCCTGGAAGCAGAGAGCCGCAGACAGAAACAGGGCCCGAAGGCCCTGCACCTGTTGGGGTCACGATGGTGGGCGATACTGGATTCGAACCAGTGACCCCGCGGATGTGAACCGCGTGCTCTAACCACTGAGCCAATCGCCCGAAGGACCGCGACGCCGCTCAGGACGTCCGGTACAACCCGCCGATCATACCCGCAGGCCCGGATAGCGGGCAATGAGCGCCGCCGGCTCGAGGCCGTCGATCACGACCAGCTTCTGGCGTCCGGCCGCGCCCGCGACCAGGCGGACGGAGCGGCGCGGCACGCCGAGCTCCTCGGCGAGCAGTCGCAGCAGGGACTGGTTGGCCGCACCGCCCACCGCCGGGGCCGCGACGTGCGCCCGGAGCACGCCGTCGACCACGCCGTCGACGTGGTCGGACCCGGATCGGGGAGTCAATCGGACGGCGAAACGGACGTCGATGTCAGCCAGGACTCACACGACCTGCCACAGGATGCTCAGGACGACGAGGACGACGAGGGGCGACAGGTCGAGCGCGCCCGTCGGCGGCAGGACACGTCGGATCGGGGCGAGGATCGGCTCGGTGGCGGAGATCACGAAGGATCCCACCGGTGACCGTCCCGCCGGGTCGAACCACGAAAGGAAGACGCGGCCGAGCACGAGCAACCAGACCGCGAGAAAGGCGATCTGGAGCAGGTTCGCGACGAGAACGCCCACGACCCGAGTCTACCAGCCCTTGTCGCGCCGACCCGCCAGAAGCCCATGCGGCCGCCGGCTCACGGATGATGCCGCTCGCCGAACAGTGCCCGGCCGACCCGCACGATCGTGGCGCCCTCCTCGATCGCGACCTGGTAGTCGTCGCTCATGCCCATCGAAAGCGCCGGGCCAAGCGCGGGCGAGCCACCCCGGTCGAGCTGCCGTAGACGCACCGACAGTTCGCGGAGCGCGACGAAGGTCGACCGGGCATCCTCGGCCCGCTCGACGAGCCGGCCGACGGTCATCAGTCCGCGCAGCTCGAGATGCTCGAGATCCGCGAGTCGCGGCAGCGCCGCGGCCAGACCGTCGGGGTCGAACCCGGACTTGGCGGCGTCAGCATCGACGTTGACCTGGAGCAGGACCGGCAGGCGCTCGCCCGGCCGGACCTCGTTGGCCATCCGGTCGAGACGTTCGGCGAGCTCGACCGAGTCGACCGACTCGATGACGGCGAAGGCCGCGACCGCCCGCCTGGCCTTGTTCGACTGGAGGGGCCCGATCATGTGCCAGGTCGCGCCATCGACGACGCCGACCTTCGTCTCCGCTTCCTGGACGCGGTTCTCGCCGAGCGTCGTCAGGCCGACCGCGACTGCTGCGACGAGGCGCTCGGCGGGGACCGTCTTCGATACGGCGACCAGCGTGATGTCCGCCGGATCGCGCCCGACGCGGGCGCACGCGTCGGCGATGTTCGCGAGCACACGCTCGCGGGCGGCCGCGAAGCCCGAGAGATCAGCAGTGGCGGGCGCGACCATGGGCCCGCAGTGCTACTTCCGGCGGAGGAAGCTCGGGATCTCGAGATCATCGGCGTCGTAGGCCGCCGGCCGCTTGACGGGCACGGCCTCACCGACCGTTCGCTCGACGCGCGGCGCCATGACGGCTGCCGCCGGTCGCTCCTCGCGACCATGGTCGGCCGAGCCATCGCTCGACTCGATCCGCTGGCGCTCGAGCTCCTCGAGGAAATCGCGCTCGCGCGGGGCGCGGATCGAGTGCTGGTCGGCGGCCGGCTGGGCAGCCTGGCCGTGGCGGGTCGTGTCGCGCTTGCGGCTGCCATCGAAGCCGGTGGCGATGACGGTGATCATCACCTCCTCGCCGAGCCGGTCGTTGAAGCTGGTCCCGAAGATGATGTTCGCTTCCGCGTCGGCCGCGGCCCGGATCTCCTCGGCCGCCTCGGTGACCTCGAACAGGCTGAGGTTCGACGACCCGGTGATATTGAACAGGATGCCCTGGGCGCCGGTGATGTTGACCTCGAGCAGGGGGCTCGCGATCGCCATCCGGGCGGCCTCCACGGCCCGGTTCTCGCCGCTCGCCCGGCCGATCCCCATCAGGGCCGATCCGGCGTCCTTCATGATCGCCCGGACGTCAGCGAAGTCGAGGTTGATCAGGCCCGGCATCGTGATGATGTCGCTGATCCCCTGGACGCCCTGGCGGAGGACGTCGTCGACCACGCGGAACGCATCGATGATCGAGGTGTTCTTCTGGACGACGTCCTTGAGTCGGTCGTTCGGGATCGTGATGAGCGTGTCGACCTGGGCCTTGAGCTCCTCGGCCGCCTTCTCCGCGATGAGCTTGCGCTTGGCGCCTTCGAAGCTGAACGGCTTGGTGACGACGCCGATCGTCAGTGCGCCGGCATCCTTCGCGAGCTGGGCGACGATCGGGGCGGCGCCGGAGCCGGTTCCGCCACCGAGCCCGGCGGTGATGAACACCATGTCCGAGTCGGCCAGGGCCTGGGCGATCTTCTCCGAATCCTCCTCGGCCGCCCGCGCTCCGATCGCCGCATCGCCGCCGGCGCCGAGGCCGCGGGTGATCTTGTCGCCGATCCGGATCTTGTGCGGCGCATCCGACTGGAGGAGAGCCTGCGCGTCCGTGTTGCAGGCGATGAACTCGACGCCCATCATCTCGGCCCGGATCATCCGGTTGACGGCGTTGCTGCCGCCCCCGCCGACGCCGATGACGCGAATGAGCGCGAAGTTCTCGGAATCGGACCGCAACGCCATCGTCGTCCTCCGGGGTCTGTAGCTCGTGGAGACGGACCATCCAGCGGGAATGGCGACCGTCGGGGGTGGTTTGCGAGGCAGACCCGTGGACCACGCATCGTCTGCGTTCCTCTGGTCCCTCGGGCTGCCGGGAGTCTACCACCGGGCCGTCGGGATCGGGCACCGGGATCGGCGCCCGCCGGCCGATCCGGAGGCGCTCGTCCGCCTGAGGTCCACCGCGAACCGTTGACCAGGTGCACCGTGGGAGGTGCGCCAGCCGACCGTCCGGCGATAGGGCATGCGCCCTATGGACACGCTCGGGCGGGCGCTGCGATCCTGCCGGGCGTACCGGCACTGGTACTTCGGGGAGAGCGCGCGTGGGACTTCAGTACCGAGCGATCCGTGCGGCGGCGTCCGTCCTGCTGGTCGCTGCCGCCGTGGGCACCGGCGGCATGGCCGGCATGACGTCCACGCTGGCAGCCGACCCGGCGATGGTCGCTCTCGAAGGCACGGTCGTCGACGGCGACGGCACGCCGCTCGCCGGCATCCACCTGGTCATCTCCGAGGAGCTGCCGCCCGACGGCGGCATTGCCGCATTCCAGACGATGACCGGGGCCGACGGCACCTTTGCGGCCGAGGTCTACGCCTGGGGGACCGCCGACGCACCGGCCAGCCTCGCGATCACGACACCCGCCGACGAGACGGTCGAGATCGTCGGCAAGACCTGCAGTCAGACCTGGGGTGTCGAGCTTGATGCCGACCAGGAGGTCGGCCTTGCCGACGGAGCGCCGGCCCCGCTCCTCCTGACGGCCACGACCACCCTGCTCGGCGAGGTCTGCGGCACGACCGCGACACCGCCGCCCGACAGACAGGGCGCGGGGGGCGGTCAGCCCGGCCTGACCCCGCCGCCGACCGATACCTTCGTCGCGCCGATCGAAGGCTCGCCGGACCGTCTCGGGCCGGCCCTGACGATCGGGTTCATGGTCGGGCTCCTCGCAGCCGCGGCCCTGATGCTCCGGCCGCACCCGGGGTCGCGCCGCCGGGACTGATCCCCGCCCGGATCGACTCCGTGTGAACGAGCGTGGTCCGGTCGCAGTTCTGACGGGATCCGGCGGAATCGGCGATCTGGTCGTGCTCATTCGAAACGGACTGGTCCAGCTGGGCATCACGCGCGCCATCGGGCTCGCCGCCCGGACCACGGATCGCTACCCGCGAGATCTCTACCCCGCGAGGAAGCTGAGCAGCACCGTCCGCTCGGGGTTGTCCGCGTTGGGGTCGAGCAGGGCGATCGATTGCCATGTCCCGAGGGCCAGCTCGCCGCCGATCACGGGCACCGTCAGCGACGGCGAGACGAGCAGCGGCAGGACGTGATCCGCGCCGTGGCCCGCCGAGCCGTGGCGATGCCGCCAGCGATCGTCGCGCGGCAGCAGCCGGTCGAGCGCGGCCATCGCATCGTCGTCGGACCCGGCTCCGAGCTCGAGGATCACGAGCCCGGCCGTCGCGTGCGGCACGAACACCGAGAGCAGACCGTCCGCATCCCCCGCCCGCTCGGCCACGAACCGCCGGCACGCGCCGGTCAGGTCCGTGAACCCGCGTTCGGACCCCGTCCCGACCTGGAGCCTGATGGAGTTCATGCGCAGCTCTCCGAGGTCCGAGGCCGAGCTCCGCCAGGCCATCGGCCCGAGGAACTCCGCGAAGCCATTGCCCTAAGGAAAGATGCTGCGCAGGGCGTCGCGGATCCGGCCGAGGCCGCCCATCGCCGGCGCCGACTCGTACCGCACCGGCACGTCTTCGGCCAGCGTCGATGCACCCCACAGGAGCAGCCCGACCGCCGTCGAGTAGCCCGGGTTCAGGATCGTGTCGACGAGGCCGCCGATCCCGGTCGGGGCGGCGATCCGGACCGGCATGCCGAGGACGTCGCGGGCCAGCTCGGCCGTGCCCGCCAGCTGCGCCCCGCCGCCGGTCAGGATGATCCCGGCCGGCAGCAGTCCGGCGCCGCCGCGGGCCATCTCGGTCCGCAGCAGCTCGAAGGTCTCCCGCATCCGGGCCTCGATGATCTCGCACAGCTCACGTCGCTGGAGCGTCCGGCCGGCATCCTCGCCGAGGACGCTGACCGTGATCTCCTCGTCGTCCTCGACCGCGGCGAGGTTGCAGTTCCCGTGCTGGATCTTCAGCTCCTCGGCGACCTGGAGGCTCGTCTTGAGGCCGAGCGCGACATCGTTCGTGACGTTGTTCCCGCCGATCGGCAGGACCGCGGTCCGGAACGGCGAGCCGTCGGAGAACATCGCGAGATCGATCGTCCCGGCACCGATGTCGGCGACCGCGACGCCGAGCTCCTTCTCGGTCTCGGACAGAACCGCGTCGGCCGACGCGAGGCCCGAGGCGACGAGCTCGTCGATCTTGACGCCGGCAGCGTTGACGCACTTGGAGAGATTCTGGACGGCGGTCGCGGCGCCGCTGACGATGTGGACCTCGACCTCGAGGCGGAGGGCGCTCATCCCGAGCGGGTCCTTGACCCCCTCCTGGCCGTCGACCTTGAAGCCGCGCCGCTCGACATGGAGGACGACCTGGCTCGACGGGATCGAGACGGCCCGGGCGACCTCGACGGCGCGGTTGACGTCCTCGCGGCTGACCTCCTTGCGGGGGCCGCTGACCGCGACCTGGCCAGGCGAGTTGAGGCTCTCGACATGCTGGCCGCCGACGGCCACGAACGCCCGATCGATCTTCCAGCCCGACAGCCGCTCCGCCCGCTCGACCGACTCCGCGATCGAGCGGACCGTCTGGTCGATGTTGACGACGACGCCCTTCTTCAGGCCGGACGAGACGACCGTGCCGTGGCCCATGACCGTCATCCGGCCGTCGCGGCTGACCTCGCCGATCAAGGTACAGACCTTGGACGTGCCGACATCGATCCCGACCAGGACCGCTTCTCTCTCCACCGTCGTCGTCCGTGCCTCCTGCGTTGGCCGCCCGTCCGCGTCGCGGACCGGGCCGGCGGTCGATGTTTCCTAGACGAAGTGGCGCCGGATGAGCGCCACGTTGTTGAAGATGCGGAACCCGAAGTTGATCAGGGCCACCAGGTACAGGTCCAGGCTGAGCCGATCGCCGATGAACGTGAGGATCACCGCGACGATCGCATTGGTGAGGAAGCCACTGATGAAGATCCGATTGTCGTAGACGCCGTCGAGCTCGGCCCGGACCGCGCCGAGGACCGAATCCATCGCGGCGAGGATCGCCACGGCCGTGTAGCGAGTGAACTCGAAACCGACGTTGACATTGAGGACGAGCCCGGCCAGAACGCCCAGGAGGAGACCCGCCAAGGGTAGGAACACGCCTCGCCGCCCTCATTCCGGTGCGTTTGGGCAAGGCTACCCGACACACGCGGCGGCTGCCAGCCGAGCCGATCGATCACGGTTTCGGCGTCGCGCTGGGGCGAGGGGTCGGCTTCGGGATGTAGGTCCCTTCCCGGTCATCGGCGAGGATGACGGTCTGGACGGTGTCCTCGCGGCCGGCCAGCAGCCCGCCGAGGGCCTGGACCTGGCCGGTGATCAGGGCCGGCGTCCGCTGGCTGCGGCCGTAGAAACCGAAGATCGCCAGCCAGCCGCCGCTGCCGCTGCTGATCGTGAAGCCGTGATCGTCAGTGACGTGGACCCGGAAGATCGACGCATGGCTGCCGACCTGGCTCGGGGTCAGCGACCCGAGGCGGGTCGCCGCGTCGAGGTCGATCGGGTCGAGGGTCGAGGCCACCCCAAGACCGCCCGCCGATGTTCGCTCGTCGATCACGATCGGCGTGCCCTGGGTCGCCTGCGACGGGTCGGTCGTGACGTCGGCGAACAGGAGCCCGCCGTCGTCGACGGCGAACCGGCGATCGCCGACGGCCCAGACGATGATCGGGCGACGCTCGGCCACGACCACCTGGAGCACGTCCGGCAGGCCGACGGAAACCTCCGCGTCGCGAACCGATGGCAGCTCCCGGAGGCGGGCCGCGATCGGCTCGGTGGCCAGGCCGACGAGGTTGGTGCCCGGCGCGAGCCCGACCTGGGTCCGGATCGCGTCGTCGCTCGTCAGGGCCAGGCCGCTCACGTCGAGCCGCTCGAAACCGAATGCCGAGGTGGCGGCGAGGCCGTAGATCGACCCCGCCGAGATCAGCATCGCGAGGATCGCCGCCGCCCGGATCGGTGACAGGCCGGCCGACGCGCGGCGGACGCGCGGCTGGCGACGCGGGGTGCCGGCCGCGGTGCGATAGCGACGGGGCGGGCCCTTGGTCATCGGCTCAGCGTGGCAGGTCGGCGGCCGTCAGCCGCTCGCGGGCCCGGGCGGCATGGCGCTCGAGGGCGAGGTCCACGACCCTGGCGCAGACGTCGGCGAAGGCGTAGCCGCCGTCGGCCGGCATCGTCGGGAAGAGGCTGATCGGGGTGAAACCCGGGATGGTGTTGATCTCGGACAGGAAGACCCGCTCGCCCGCCACGAGGAAATCGATCCGGGCGAAGCCTTCGGCTCCGATCGCCCGGTAGGCATCGCGGGCGATCTTGAGGATCGATGCCTTCATCGGCGCGGGGACCTCGGCCCGGATCGAGGTCTCCGACAGGCCGGGCGTGTACTTGGCCGCGTAGTCGTAGAACTCGTGGCCGGCGAGGATCTCGCCCGGGCCGTAGAGCTCGAGATGGGCGTGGTCGTTGCCGATGACGCTGACCTCGAGGTCGCGGGCGCCGGCGAGGTAGGCCTCGGCGAGGGCGACCTCGTCGTGACGGAATGCGAGGTCGAGCGCGGCGGGATACTCCCCCGCCCCGTGGGCCAGGGTGATCCCGACCGACGACCCAAGCCCCGACGGCTTGACCATCAGCCGTTCATCGCCGGTGCCGGCGGCGAACGCGTCGAGCTCGGCGAGGACGGCGGCCGGATCGTCGCGCCAGGGGGCCGACCGGACCTCGAGCCAATCGACGACCGGCAGGCCGATCCCGCGGACGAGCCGCTTGAAGACCGCCTTGTCCATGCCGAGAGCGGACGCCGTGACCCCCGAGCCGGTGTAGGCGAGGCCGGCGGCCTCGAGCATCGCCTGGACCGTGCCGTCCTCGCCGAACGGGCCATGGAGGGCGATGAACACGAGGGGCGGCGGGTCGGCGGCGGCAAGCCGCTCGAGAGCCGCGCCGGCGGTCAGCGGGCCCTCTCCGCCGAGGGCGGTCGGATCGTCGTAGGCGGCGCCGGGCCGGCCGTCACGGCGATGATCGCGCGGCAGCCACCACCAGCCGCTGTCGAGGTCGATCAGGACCTGGCGGACGTCGTCGCCGGCGCCGATCAGGGCCTCGGCAATGGCCGTACCTGACACGATCGAGACGTCGTGCTCGGCGGACGGGCCGCCGAGGAGGAGGACGATCGGCGGATGGGAGGTCATCGGCCGGTCTCCGTCGTGGGGTTCGCCGCGGCGGCCGGCGGCGCGTCGCCGGGATCGGGCGCGGTCCAGTCGCCGAGGAACACGACCTCGGGCTCGAGAACGATGCCGGTCTCGCGCTCGACGGCTGCGGCGACGTCGTCGATCAGGCCGCGGACGTCGGCCGCCGGGCCGTGCCGGTCGTTGACGATGAAGTTGGCGTGCTTCTCCGACACCGTGGCGCCGCCGCGGGTCCGGCCCTTCCAGCCGAGCGCGTCGATCAGGCGGCCCGCCGAGTCGCCGGGCGGGTTGCGGAACGTCGAGCCCGCCGACGGGACGCCGAGGGGCTGGTGCTCGCGCCGCCAGCGCTTGATGTCGTCGAGACGAGCGGCGATCGTGGCCGGGTCGGCCGTGGCGAGCCGGAACGTCGCGGCCAGGACGACCTCCAGGGGCTGGTGTTTCAGCCGGCTGTCGCGATAGTGGAATTCGAGATCGGCGGCGGTGAGGCGAGCCTCCGTGCCGTCGCCGAGCAGGACGTCGGCCGACTCGAGGATCCCCGCGACGTCGCCGTCATGGGCGCCCGCGTTGGCCCAGACGGCGCCCCCGACCGTGCCCGGGATCGCGAGGCCGAACTCGAGTCCGGTCAACCCGGCTGCCTGTGTCTCGGTCGCCGCCCGGGCCATCGGCAGGCCGGACTCGGCGACGTAGCGATCGCCCTCGATCCGCGAGCCCTCCGAGCGGTTCTGGACGACGAGGCCCCGGATCCCGGCATCGGCGATGACCACGTCGCTGCCCCGCCCGAGCAGGGTGAGGGCGATGCCACGCGACCGGGCGAAGCGGACGATCGCCCGCAGCTCGTGGATGTTGTGGACCGTCGCGAACAGGTCGGCCGGACCGCCGACGCGCATCGTCGTGAATCGGGCGAGCGGCTCATCGCGCGACGTCTTGACGCCGATCCGGCGCTGGATGGCGGTTCCGATCGCGAGCGGGTCGAACGGCGGCGTCGCCGGGGCCTCGGTCTCGCCGGCGGCCGCGTTCATCCCCGGGCCCCGCGGGCGATC
>DATAIW010000333.1:0-3997 GCA_036262455.1 Candidatus Limnocylindrales bacterium
CCCGCGACCCCCGCGACCGAGGGTCGCCGCGGGGCTCGCCGCCGCCATCGGGCGCGACCCTGCGACCATATGCCTACGTCGTTCGGATGGCCGGTCCACCCCCAAACGGGGAGTGCCGGATCACCTGTCGGGGGCCTATCGTCGGGAACATGCCCGTATCCGCGCGCCTGCTCGCGCTCCACGCCGCCGCGACGATCGAGCCGACCAAACCCGGGCCGGCGGTTGGCGACGATGTCGGCCCATCCTCCAGGCGCTCGGTCCCGGACCACAACGTCGCCCGACCCATGGGGCCGATCGTCGTCATCGTCGGCGGCGCCATCCTCAGCGCGATCTTCATCGCCTTCGCCACGCTCGACGTCCTCGACCTGGCCGGACTGTGGGAGCTGGCTCACTGGACCGTTTCGATCGGGGCCGCGCTGATCGCCACGTCCGTCGCCTGGAGAGCGGCCTCGGGCCACGAGCGCCAGATCAGGGCGTGGGTCCTGATCGCGGTCGGCGTCTGGGCGGTGGGACGCGTCCTGGCCGTGCTCGATGGACCGCTCGGGCTGATGGCCTCGCCGAGTCCCGCGGACCTCGTGATGGTCGCGACCGTGGTCCCGGGCATCGGCTGGCTCATCGCGAGCGTCGATCCCCGGCTCGGGCGAACCGCGCGGACCGCGGCCCTGCTCGACATCACCGCGATCATCGTCGCCCTCGCCGGCATCGTCGTCGTCACCTTCGGCCGGACCGCCGAGGAGATCGGCGGACTCGCCGGTTCCGTGGCGCTTGCGTATCCCGTGACCTTCATCACCGGTGCCGGTGCGGTGAGCATGGTCGCCTTCATGGGCGCCGGTCGCCGCACCATCCCGATCTCGACGCTGGCCATGGCCGCCGGGTTGGCGCTGTTCGGCCTTGCCGGGATCGCCTTGCTGGCCGACCCGCGGTCCAGCCACGGCGTCGTGGGCGATCCGGTCCGGGCGCTGGTCTCGATCGCGCCGCTTGCGGTCGCGGCCGGGAGCGCGTTCGGGCGACCGGCCATCGTGCGGGTTCGCGCAAACACCGCGGATTCGAGGAGCTTCCTCATGCCGATCGCGACAGCCTCGTTCGCGGCTCTCGTGATCCTGTACCTCGACGACCGGCTCGACGGGATCGCCGAGATCGGGATGCGCGTCGCGATCTCGATCACGATCGTCCTGATCATCGTCCGCCAGACGATGCTCCTGGACGACCGGCGCGTGGCTGCCGAACGGGAGCGGGTGGCAACGCTCCGGGCCGAGGCCGCATCGGCCGACGCGGGTCGGATTGCCCAGCTCCTGGCTACCGCCGAGGAGCGATTCCGCAACCTCGTCGAACAGGTGCCCGCGGCGGTCTATCTCGACCGGCTCGATCTGGACCAGCTCGCGATCTCGGAGACCGTCTACGTCAGCCCGCGGGTCGAGGGGCTGACCGGTTTCAGCCCGGCCGAGATCGCGGCCGATAACGAGCTTTGGTTCGAGCGCATCCACGTCGAGGATCGGGAGCAGGTGCTCACCGAGTGGGACCGACACTGCCGTGCGCGTACTCCGTTCAGCGTCACCTATCGATTCCTGACGAAGGACGGCCGCACGATCTGGCTCGCCGAGGACGCCGCCATCCTCGAATCGGATGGCCACGCCTTCTCGCAGGGCATGATTCTCGACGTGACGGACCGGCGGGAGACCGAGGCGTCGCTCCGCCAGGCTCAGAAGATGGAGGCCGTCGGCCAGCTCGCCGGCGGCGTCGCCCACGACTTCAACAACCTGCTGACCGTGATCACGGGCCACGCCGGACTTCTGCGCGAGACCATCGACGTCAACGACCCGACGCGGATCGACGTCGACGCGATCGCGACCGCCGCCGCCAGCTCGGCGGATCTCGTCGGGCAGCTCCTCGCATTCGGGCGACGGACGATGCTGCGGCCCGAGATCGTCGACATCGGGACGGTCGTGAGCGATGTCCTGCCGATGCTCCGGCGTCTCCTGCCCGAGCACATCGACGTCGTCACCCGGCTCGATCCCGACCTCCCGGCCATTCGCGCCGACCCCGGTCAGGTCCAGCAGGTCGTGCTCAACCTGGCAATCAACGGACGGGACGCGATGCCGGCCGGCGGGACCCTGACGATCGCGACCGAGGCACGGGTCGTCTCGCCGTCGGAGGCGAGCCGCCACCTCGGCCTCGCGCCCGGCAGCTATGTCCGGCTGACGATCGCCGACGAGGGCGTCGGCATGGATGCCGCGACCCGCGATCGGATCTTCGAGCCGTTCTTCACCACCAAGGCCGCCGGGCGCGGGACAGGTCTCGGCCTCGCGACCGTGTACGGCATCGTCAAGCAGAGCGGTGGCTACATCGCGATCGACAGCGCCGTCGATCGCGGCTCGACGTTCAGCGTGTTCCTCCCCGTCACCACCGAGCAAGTCGCCGTCCGGCCGCCTTCGATCCCGGTCCGGGCGCCGCGCGGTCACGAGCGGATCGTCCTGTGCGAGGACGAGCCGGCCGTCCGCGATCTCGTGGCCGCGGTCCTTCGCCGCTCCGGCTACAGCGTCGTGAGCGCCACGAACCCGGCCGATGCGCTGCTCCTGATCGCCGATCGCCAGTCGCCCGCCGACCTGCTTCTGACCGATGTCGTCATGCCCGGAATGTCCGGGCCGGACCTCGCTCGTCGTGCCAGCGTGCTGCGACCCGACCTGCGGGTGGTCCTGATGTCGGGCTACGCGCTCGACGCCGCCGACCGCGACGCCGTGGGGCGACAGGCGGTATTCCTTGCCAAGCCCTTCAGTCCGTCGGCGCTGGCCCGAACGGTGCGCGACGCGCTCGATGATGTTCCCGGGGTCGACGGCGCGCTCGATCTCGGCGAGGTCGCGGCACGAGGCTGAGCTCGGCTGGCGATCCCTGCGTCAGGCCCGCGGCAAGCGGCCCTCGAACGCCTCGATGCACTCGATCAGCTCGGCCGGCCAGGGGATCGGGGTCGTGGCGACGTAGTCGTAGTGGACGATCACGCTCCGGCACGTCGCGACGAGTCGGACCGAGCCGCCCGGACGGGATGCCGTGAGGCGATGGTCGAGTCCCAGACTGGTCCGGCCGATGCGGCTCGCCCGCGTCTCGACGACGACGGTCTCCCCGAAGAACAGGGGCGAACGGAAGGCGATCTCGGCCTCCGCGAGGATCAGGCCCTCGGCTCGACCGGCCTCCCGTTCGAGCGGCTCGCCGGTCGCGGCCATCCACCAGCCGATGCGCGCCAACTCCACGAACGTCAGGTAGACCGCGTTGTTGACGTGACCCATCGCGTCGGTGTCGGCAAAGCGGACCTCGCTGGTGGTGCGATGGCCGAAGTCGCCGTCGAGGTCGCGCGGGTCGGACGCGCCCGCCACCGCCACTCGCCCACGCGGCGCCGCGGTCACGGCGTCACGACCAGGGTGCCGACCATGCCCGCCTCGGCATGGCCCTCGACCGAACACACGATGTGGTAGGTGCCGGGCGTGTCGATCCGGAACCGGAGCCGCTGCGTCTGGCCCGGTCGGGCGCCCGCATCCACGTTCGCGAGCCCCTCGATCATCCAGTCGTGGAACACGGGATCATCGTTCGTGAACCGGAGGACGACGAAGCGGCCGGCCGGCACGGACAGGTCGGCCGGCTCGAAACGGACGTCGTGGGCATGAACCTCGAGGGACACCGCGCCGGCGTCGATCGCCCGGTCGGCGGCGATGACGCCGCCGGCGAGGGTCAATGAGGCGACCGCAACGGCGACGAGGTACCAGCCCCGCCGGAGCCGGGCGACCGGGCCCCGTCCGGGTGCTCGGCGAACGGCATCCGGCCGGGCGTCGAACGAGCGCAGCCGAAGCGAGTTGGTGACGACCGCCACCGACGAAAGGGCCATGGCGGCCGCGGCGAGGGCGGGGCTCAGGGCGATCCCGAACGGGACGAGGAGACCCATCGCGACCGGGATGAGGATCACGTTGTAGGCGAAGGCCCAGAACAGGTTCTCGCGGACCACGGCCATCGT
>DATAIW010000334.1:0-9771 GCA_036262455.1 Candidatus Limnocylindrales bacterium
CGCCCACGCCCTCGCCGAGGGGGAGCGGGTCGGCTACCCGCTCCTGATCAAGCCGGCGGCGGGCGGCGGTGGGAAGGGCATGCGGATGGTCCGGACGCCGCGCGAGCTCGAGGCCTCGCTCAACGTCTGCCGCTCCGAGGCGCGTGCCGCATTCGGCGACGATTCGCTCTACCTCGAGTGCTGGCTCGACGAGACGCGCCACGTCGAGGTCCAGGTCGCGGTCGACCGCTATGGCCGAGGCATCCACCTCGGCGAACGCGACTGCAGCGTCCAGCGCCGTCACCAGAAGATCCTCGAGGAGGCCCCGACGCCGTCGCTCTCGGTCGAGGCCCGCAACGAACTCTGCACCCGCGCCGTCCGGGCCGTCGTGTCGGCCGGCTACGAGAACGTCGGAACCCTGGAGTTCCTCGTCGACCGCGACGGCAGCTTCTACTTCATCGAGATCAACTGCCGAATCCAGGTCGAGCACCCCGTCACCGAGATGCTGACGGGGATCGACATGGTCGCGATGCAGATCCGCATCGCTGCCGGCGAGCCGCTCGGCTTCAGCCAGGCCGACATCGTGAGCCGCGGTCACGCGATCGAGTTCCGGATCAACGCCGAGGATCCCGAGCGCGAGTTCCGGCCCGCCGCCGGCGTCGTCGAGCGGTACCTCGCTCCCGGCGGCCCGGGCGTCCGCATGGACTCCCACCTCTACGCCGGGTACGAGGTGCCGCCCTTCTACGACTCGCTCCTCGGCAAGCTCATCGTCTGGGGTCCGACCCGCCAGGCCGCGATCGAGCGCGGCCACGTCGCGCTCGCCGAGCTGATGGTCGAAGGCCTCGTGACGAACGTCCCGATCCACCAGGCGCTCCTGTCCAGCGAGGCGTTCCTCGAGGGTCGGATGACGACGAACCTGCTCGACCGGGTCGGCGCCGCCGCCTTCCTCGCCGCGGCGGCCCGGGCGTGAGCACCTCGGCCGGCCAGTGGTCCGCCAGCCGGACCAACGGGCGAACGAGCACCGCCGCGGGCCCGTCCGGACACGTTCCGGCCTCCCATTGGGCCGCCAGCCGGACCAACGAGCGAACGAGCGCCGCCGAGCGCCGATCGAGATGCGTCCCGGCCTCTCCTTGGTCCGCCAGGCGGACCGAGGGCACGTCGACGGTGTGGGCCCACCGGGCGCGCCGCCTGTGCGTACCTGCACCCACCCGGCCGCATGACGGACACGTCGGGCGGCACACTGACACCCCCACCTGGAGCTGCCCGTGACCGATGCCGCGACCGGCACCCCGCCGAAGCCGTCCTTGCCGAAGCCGTCCTTGCCGAAGCTGACCACGCCGAAGCTGACCACGATCCATTCGACCGCCGAGATCCAGGCGCTCATCCCGCATCGCTGGCCGATCCTGCTGGTCGACCGGATCGTCGAATACGACGCCGAGGCAAAGCGGATCGTCGGGATCAAGGGCGTGGCCGCGACCGAGTGGTTCTTCCAGGGTCACTTCCCCGGTCTGCCCGTCATGCCCGGCGTCATCCAGGTCGAGGCGCTCGCCCAGACGATGGCCGTCTACGTCGCGAAACAGCCGGGGTTCGGGGACCGGATCGGCCTGTTCGCCGGCATCGACGATTGCCGCTTCAAGCGCGTCGTCGTGCCCGGCGATGTCCTCCGCCTCGAGATCACCATGGAGAAGCTCGGCAGCCGGTTCGGGCGGGCAAAGGCGGTCGCTTCGGTCGACGGTGAGGTCTCCTGCGAGGCGACGCTCAGCTTCGTCATCCCCGGCGAAGGCGTCCTGCGATGACAGCGCGGGTCGCGATCATCTCCGATGTCCACGGCAACCTGCTGGCGCTGACCGCGGTCCGGGCCGCCCTCAAGAAGGACCGCCCCGACCACGTCGTCATCGCCGGCGATCACGTGTTCCAGGGACCGGACCCGGCCGGCGTGGTCGACGCCCTCCGCGAGATGGAGGCGAACGGGGCGACGATCATCCAGGGCAACACCGATGTCGCCGTCGCGGACTTCGACTACGGCGCGGCGTTTCCGTGGTTCACCGACGGCGTGCCGGACATGGTCCGCGACGCGGCCGAGTGGGCCCACGACGCGCTCGGCGACGAGCGCGTGTCCTGGCTGCGCCGGTTGCCGAGTGAGCGACGCCTGATGCTCGACGACACGATGCTCCTCGGTTGCCACGCCTCACCCGGATCGCAGACCCAGGGCTTCGACATCCAGCTCGACCCGAACGTCATCCTCGAGCGGATCTCGAGGACGGACGCCCGGCTGATCTGCTGTGGCCACACCCACCTGCCCGAGATCCGCGATCTCGGCTGGAAGATGATCATCAACGCCGGCTCGGCGGGCTACGTCTTCGACGGCGACCCGACCGCGTCGTGGGCCCTCGTCGAGGTCGACGGGACCGAGGTCCGGGCCGAGATCCGGCGGACGGAGTTCGACACGATGATCGTCGCCAACGCGATCTCGGAGCGCGGCCTGGTCGGCGACGTCTACCGGGCGGCCACGGTCCGGACGGGCAAGCTCGTTCGATGACGGAGCAGCGCCGATGACCGAGCAGCGCCGACCGAACCCGGACTGGCCGGCCGAGCCGCGCCGGGTCGTCGTGACCGGGATGGGGATGCTGACGGCGCTCGGCCGGGACGTCGCCACGACCTGGGCCGGGATGGTCGCCGGCCGGTCCGGCGTCGCCCCGATCACCCTGTTCGATCCCGAGCGACTCGGCTGCCGGATCGCCGGCGAAGTCAAGGACTTCGACAGCTCCCACGTCCTCGACAAGAAGGAGATGCGGCGGACGGATCGGTACATCCAGCTCGGCCTCGTCGCCGCCCGCGAGGCGATGGACCAGGCGGGCCTGCCCGAGCGGATGGAGGGCGAGGAGGCCGAGCGGACCGGGGTGATCTTCGGGACGGGGCTCGGCGGCGTCGGGACGCTCGTCGAGGGGATCTCGATCAACGCCCTCCGCGGTCCAGACCGGATCAGCCCGTTCTTCATCCCGATGGGGATCCCGAACGTCGGCGCGGGGATGATCGCGATCAGCTTCGGGATGACGGGCCCGAACTTCACGACGGTGTCCGCCTGCGCGACGGGCGGCCACGCGATCGGCGAGGCCTGGGAGACGATCCGCCGGGCCGATGCGGACATGATGGTCGCCGGCGGGGCGGAGGCCGGCATCCGCGAGCCGCTCGTCGGCGGGTTCGACTCGATGCACGCCCTGTCCCGACGGAACGACGACCCGGAAGGCGCGTCGCGGCCCTTCGACCAGGGACGCGACGGGTTCGTGCCCGGCGAAGGCTCGGGAGCGCTCGTCCTCGAGGAGCTCGAGCATGCCCGGGCCCGCGGCGCGACGATCTACGCCGAGATCATCGGCTACGGCGCGACCGCCGACGCGTCGCACATCACCCTGCCGGCCCCGGGTGGCATCGGCGCCGTCCGCGCCGCCGAGCGAGCCATGCGCAAGGCGGGCGTCGTGCCGGCCGATGTCGTCCACGTCAACGCCCACGCGACCTCGACCCCCGAAGGCGACCGGGCGGAGCTCCAGGCGATCCGGACGACATTCGGGGAGCATGCCGGCTCGGTCACGGTCACGAGCAACAAGTCGATGATCGGGCACACCCTCGGCGCGGCCGGGGCGATCGAGGCCATCGTCACGATCCAGACGATCCGCGAGAGCTGCGTCCCGCCGACGATCAACCTCATCGATCCGGACCCGGCCGGCGAGGGCCTCGATCTCGTCGCCAACGTGGCGCGCCGGCAGGACGTCCCGATCGCGCTGTCCAACTCCTTCGGCTTCGGCGGCCAGAACACGGCCCTGATCATCCGCCGGTGGACCGAATGACCGAGCACGACGAAGAGGTCGACCCGCCGATCGAGCTCGACCACGAGCACGACGCGGACGGGAACGTCGTCCCCCGGCCCGGCCTGACGAACGGCGACGGCGGGGGCGTCGATCCCGCCGGGGCAGCGGCGCGGCCGGACCTCGACCCGGGCGACGCGTCGCTCCTGGCCCTCGTCGACCGGCTCGGATCGCTGCTCGATCGGAGCGAGCTGTCGGAGCTGGCGGTCGAGGCCGGCGGGACGCGTCTCGTCCTCCGCACGCCCGCCGCAATCGCGACGACGGTGATCGCCGGCCCGGCCTGGAGCGGCGAGCCGGACGCGGGCGCGGCCCTTGCGGCGTCCGCGACCGGGGGAGGCTCGGACGCGTCGACGGTCGGATCCGCACAGACCGGTGGTCGGACCGAGGCACCGGCCCGCCCGAGCGTCAAGGCGCCGCTGACCGGTGTCTGGTACAGCTCGCCGGCACCCGGCTCGGCGCCCTTCGTGGCGGTTGGGCGCGAGGTGGCCGTCGGCCAGGTGATCGGCCTGATCGAGGCGATGAAGCTCTTCAACGAGATCAAGTCCGATCTTGCCGGACGAGTGGTCAGGGTGGTGCCCGAGAGCGGCGCCCTGGTCAAGGCGAAGCAGCCGCTGATCGAGGTAGAACCGCTGTGAACGACGCCCGACCGGCCGGAACCGCGGCCTCGACCACGACCCGCGCCCACGTGACCGGCTGGGGCCGCTACGCACCTGCCCACGTCCTGACCAACGCCGACCTCGAGAAGCTCGTCGACACGTCCGACGAGTGGATCCAGTCGCGGACCGGGATCCGCGAGCGGCGGGTGGCGGCGGCCCACGAGACGACCGCGTCGATGGCTGCCGTGGCCGGGCTCCGGGCGATCCGGACCGCCGGCCTCGAGCCCGACGACATCGACCTGATTCTCCTGGCGACGTTGACGCCGGACTACTGGATGCCGTCGACGGCCGCCCTCGTCAAGGAGGCGATCGGCAACACGAAAGCCACCGCGTTCGACGTCATGGCTGCGTGCAGCGGGTTCGTCTATGGCTTCGCGACCGCCCAGGCCTACATCCAGGCCGGTCTCGCGAAGCACGTTCTCGTGATCGGCGCGGAGCTGCTGACGCGGTTCCTCGATTACACCGACCGAGGCACCTGCATCCTGTTCGGTGACGGCGCCGGCGCCGTCGTCCTATCGGCGTCCGACGAGCCCGGCGGCGCGCTCGGCGTCGAGATGACGACCGAGCCGCGTGGCGCCTACATGATCTGGCTGCCGGCCGGCGGGTCGAAGGCGCCGCCGTCGGCGGGCACGATCTCGCGCGGCGAGCACTACGTCCGGATGGAAGGCCGCGAGACCTATCGCTTCGCGACGAAGACGATGGCGACGACCGCCCTCGAGTCGATCCGGCGGTCCGGCCTCGAGCCCGGCGACATCGACCTGTTCATCCCCCACCAGGCGAACGTCCGGATCATCGAGGCGGTGGCCAAAGGTCTCGACCTGCCGATGGACAAGATGTTCATCAACCTCGACAAGTACGGCAACACGTCCGCGGCATCGGTCCCGATCGCCCTCGCCGAGGCGGTCAACGAAGGCCGTGTCGCGATCGGCGACAACGTCACGATCGTCGCCTTCGGGGCGGGCTTCACCAGCGGCGCCGTCACGATCGAATGGACCGCCGACCCGGCCCGCGGCCCGATCGGCGATGCGGCCGTGCGGCCGGAGGACGTGAACGTCCGGCTACCGGTCGACTGGGACTCGGTCGACCCGATCCCGGAGGCCCTCGCCGAGATCATGCGCCGGCCGGGCCCGGTCGACGTCCCGCTCGACGACGTCGTCCCGGGTGAGCCGGAGCCCGCTCACCGGGAGGTCCACGCGTGATCGACCTCTCGGGCAAGATCGCCCTGGTGACGGGCGGATCGCGCGGGATCGGCAAGGCGATCGCCCTCCGGCTCGCGACCCAGGGCGCCGACGTGGCCTTCAGCTATCGCGGCAACGAGGCGGCGGCCGCCTCGACGACCGCCGAGATCGAGGGCCTGGGCCGGAGGGCGCTGGCGGTCCAGGCGGACGTGTCCGATGCCGACGCCGCAGCCGGGCTCGTCAAGGCCGTCCTCGAGGCCTTCGGCAAGGTCGACATCCTCGTCAACAACGCCGGCATCACCCGCGACGACCTGATCATGCGGATGAGCGTCGAGGCGTTCCGGGAGGTCCTCGAGACGAACCTCTTCGGCGCGTTCTACATGACCAAGGCCGTGACCCGGCCGATGCTCAAGGCCAAGGGCGGGCGGATCGTCAACATCACCTCGGTCAGCGGCCAGGCCGGCCAGACCGGCCAGGCGAACTACTCCGCGGCGAAGGCCGGCCTCATCGGCCTGACCAAGGCGACGGCCCGCGAGCTCGCGTCGCGGACGATCACCTGCAATGCCGTCGCGCCCGGGTTCGTCCTGACCGAGCTCACCAAGGACCTGCCCGAGGCCCTCCAGTCCCAGATCACGGCGGCCACGCCCCTCGGGCGGTTCGGGACGACCGACGAGATCGCCAACGCTGTCGCCTTCCTCGCCAGCGACGAGGCTGCGTTCATCACCGGGCAGGTGCTTGCCGTCGATGGCGGCCTGGTGATGATGTAAGTCGACGCCTCGTCGTTCGACCCGCCTTCAGGGCTGGTGATCAAGCCTCGCGCGCCATGCGATCGCGGATCCGATGCCAAAGAAGCGGCCACAGCAATCGGCCGATCGGGTCGCGGATCAGGCCCCGTGGCGTTTCCGCCTCGACCGAGACCCGCGTTCCCCGCGAGGCGTCGACCGGCGCAAGCCAATACCTGAACGATCCGTTCACGCCGCCTGATCCACGACCGGTGGAGCTGATCGCCACAGCAACCTCGTCGCGCTCCAGAGCGATGTACTCGACACGGACGCGCAACTGGTCGAACTGATGGACTGACCAGGATCCTCGCCGGACTGGCGGATCGGACTGTTCGATCACCGGGCCGACGTGATTGGCGATGAGCAGGTTTCTGGGTCGCGAGAGATACGCGACAACCCGATCGGGCGGAACCGGAATGTCAAAGCTGGCAGTGGTGTGCACGTGCCGAGACTACGTGACCGACCGATCCCCGCGAGCCCGCGATCCCGCTCGAAGTCGGTCCCGCCGGAATGTCCGCACCACGGGCGTTGCGACCGACAAGGCTCGACTCGAGCGATTGGCTGGCGTCGCGCCGCGCGTGGCCGCGTGTGGCCACGCGCGAGCCGGGCATCGCATTGCCCGCACCACGGACATTCCGCATGTTCGATCGAGTGAAATAGGCGTAACGCCCGCACGACGGACATTCCGGAACCGTGAGGTCGGGCCCGGTCAGAGCCCCTGCCCAATCCGCGGTGCTACGCTCGATCCGATGCAGATTCGCCAGTTCCGGGTCGAAGGGTTGGGTCATCTGTCGACCCTCGTTGCCGACGAGACGGCCGGGGTGGCCGCCGTCGTTGACCCGCGCCGTGACGTCGATTGCTACCTCGCCGCGGCCCGCGAGCTCGACGTCCGGATCACCCACGTCGTCGAGACCCATCTCCACAACGACTACGTCTCGGGCGGTCGCGACCTGGCGGCGCTGACCGGATCGCGGCACGTCATCGGCGCCGGCGCCGAGCTCCGCCACGAGCATGGCCCGGTCCGGGACGGCGAGACCTTCGACGTCGGGTCGCTGCGGTTCACCAGCCACGACACGCCGGGCCACACCCCCGAGCACGTCGCCTACTCGGTCGCCGACCTTGACCGAGGCGAGGACCCCGCGCTCCTGTTCAGTGGCGGCTCGCTGCTCGTCGGCGCGGTCGGGCGGACCGATCTCCTCGGCGAGGAGCACGCTCGGGACTACGCCCGGGCGATGCACCGCTCGCTCCACGAGGTCGTGCTCGCCCACGACGACCACGTCGCCGTCCACCCGACCCACGGTGCGGGCTCCCTCTGCGCGACGGGCATCGCCAGCACCCCGACGACGACGATCGGCTACGAGCGGCGCCACAACGCGCTGCTGCGGGTCACGGACGTCGAGGCGTTCGCGACGCGGCTGCTGCGCGGCCAGCCGGCGGTCCCGCACTACTTCGCCCGGATGCGACCGACCAACCAGGCGGGCCCGGTGCTGCTGGGCGGGCGCGTCCCGGAGCCGCGGCCGCTCAGCCTCGACGGGGCGCGGAGCGCACTCGCAGCCGGTGCCCTTCTCCTCGACCTCCGCCCGCCCGCCGACCACGCCGTCTCGCACGTCCCCGGCTCGCTGTCGATCCCGCTCGGGCCGTCCTTCGGGACGTGGCTCGGCTGGGTCGTCGAGCCCGCTCGTCCGCTCGTCCTGATCCTCGAGCGGACCGACGACTGGGACGAGGCTGTCCGCCAGGCCCTCCGGATCGGCGCCGAGGGATCGATCGTCGGACACCTCCGCGGCGGCCTCGGGACGTGGTCGGATGCCGGCGCACCACTCGAATCGAACGGCCGGCTCAGCGTGGATGAGCTGGCCGCGACGATCGAGCGTGCGGCGCCGGCCGACGCGCCGCTCGTCATCGACGTCCGCCAGGCCAACGAATACGAGACCGGGCACGTCCCCGGCAGCATCCACATCGCCGCGGGCTCGCTCCCGGACCGCCTTGCCGAGCTGCCGCGACAGCGGCCGATCGCGACGATCTGCGCGTCGGGTCTGCGCTCGAGCATCGCCGCTTCGATCCTCCGATCGGCCGGGTTCGACGACGTCTCGTGGGTCGCGAGTGGCGTTTCCGCCTGGCGTGCCGCCGGCCACCCGACGGTCCGCGGCGATCAGCCGACCCGTCCCACGGCGACGAGCCGGCCGGGCGCGGCCGGGACCGGCGCCCGCGCCGGCAGGGACGCAGGGACGGTCGCCGCGCACGACTGACGCGGATCACAGGGACCATGTCGGTCAGTCGCGGCCACGCCCCCCGGTCGGGGCGGTACGTTCGCCCTCGATCGGGGGTACCTCGGGCCGGAAGAGGCGCCCGCGCGAACGTGGGATGGTCGACCCGGCCATGAGCGCGCATCCGCCCACCAGACCGCGGCGTCGCGACACGCGCGCTTCCGGACGTCCCTCCGGGGCGCGGTCGCTTGCGGCGCCCGGCATTGCGCCGGCGGGCACATCGACCGTCACGCCGGCCCTCGCGTCACCGGTCCGGGCGACCGACGAATCGATCGCGGCGCTCTTCGCCCGCCAGCTCGAGGTGCTCCAGGCGGCCTCGGCGCGTCTCAGTCGAGCCGAGGGCAGCGAGGCCGTCGGGCGGGCGGTCGTCGAGGAAACCGGCCGGATCATCGATTACCACAACGCGCGCGTCTACGTCCTCGAAGCGGGCGGCGACCTCGTCCCGATCGCCTTCGAAGGCCGGGTCGGCGAATACGAGAAGGTCGACCTCGAGCTCCTCCGGACGCGACTCGGGGTCGGCTTCACCGGCTGGGTCGGGCTGCACGGCGAGCCGCTTCTCGTACGTGACGCGAACGACGACCCGCGCGGTGCGTCGATCCCCGGCACCGACGACGTCGACGAATCGATGCTCGTCGTGCCCATGCGTTACGACGACGCCGTGGTCGGCGTGATCACCCTCTCGAAGCTCGGCCTCGACCAGTTCGACGGTCACGACCTGCGCCTCCTGTCGATCCTCGCCGACCAGGCGGCGACCGCCCTCGAATCCGCTCGCAACCTCGCCCGCAGCGACGCGCTCGCGGGCGAGCTGCGGCTGCTCCTCGACGTGAGCAGCCAGCTTGCGGTCAGCCTCGACTCGCACCAGGTCGCAAACATCCTCGCCCGCCATCTCGCGACCGTGATGGACGTCGAGGAATGCGCGATCTCGTGGTGGGACCGGCCCCACGACCGAGTCGCCAGCATCGGCTACTACCCGCCCGTGCCGGTCGCGGAGCTCACGCCGTTCTTCGACATCTCGGACTACCCGTCGACCAAGCACGTGCTCGAGGACCAGG
>DATAIW010000335.1:0-5347 GCA_036262455.1 Candidatus Limnocylindrales bacterium
GCGCGACGAGCAGGGCAACCGGCAGCGACGCGATCGCTGCCGGTTGCCCTGCTCGTCGCGCTGATCCTGTACGTCAACGAGATCCCCGATCGCCGGGGCGACGCGCGCGTCGGCAAGCGGACCCTCCCGGTCCGCTTCTCGAAGGCGGCGGTCATCGGCGGGTATCGTGGCGCCGCCGTCGCGGCGTACGTGATCGTCGTCGCGGGCGTCGTCGCCGGGCTCCTGCCGATCCCGACGCTGCTCGCCCTGCTCACCATCCCGCTCGCCGTCCAGGTGTCGCGCGGCCTCGAGCCGAACTACGACAACCCGTACGGCCTGATGGCGATCATGGGCGTCAACGTGAAGGTCCACCTGTACGCCGGCCTGCTCCTGCTGGCCGGGTACGCCGTGGTCCTGATCCTGGGCGCGGTGGCGCCGTCGGTGAGCCTCTTCGTCGGTCGGTAGCGGTCCGCGGTCGCGGACGACCCGAAATCTGAAGCGCCCGGCCGTCGATCGGCCGGGCGCTTCGTCGCATGCTGAGCGAGCGATGGGTCAGTGGCTGGCGGCCCAGGCGTCCACCAGTCCGTTGCCGAAGAACGAGGTCCTGCCGCCACCGCCATAACAGCGGAGCCGCAGGTCCTCCGGGTACAGCGGCTGCCAGTCGGCCGGGCAGGCCAGTGGCGAGGCCGTCCGCTGGAGGGCGGCGGAGACGGCCGCCGGCCCCCAGCGCGGATGGAGCTGCTTGATCAACGCCGCGACGCCGGTGGCATGCGGGGCCGCCATCGAGGTCCCGTTGATCTCGATGTAGCGCGCTCCGTGGTCGAGCACGACGAGGCCCGGGTACTGCGTGAGGGTGGAGTAGAAGTCGAAGGTTCCATCGTCGGTCGAGGTCCAGGCCGCGAGGATCGCATCCTGGACGGTCCCGGTCGCGATGAAATAGTCGCCTCCGGGCGCCGCGGCACCGACGACGCCCATCCCGACGTCGGAGTACGTGGTGATGTTCAGGGTGTAGCCGGGGATGCCGATCGGGCCCGTCGCGGAGATCGCGAGGACGCCGGGCAGCTCGGTGGGGGCGCGCTTGCAGTTGTTGTGGACGACCCGCTCGACCGCGGAATCCGGCGGCCAGTCCGGCGAGATGATGTCGGTCGTCGGGTGGGTCATGTCGTCGGCCTGGTTGCCGGCCGCGGCGATGATCAGGACGCCGCGCTGCTGGGCGTACCTGGCGGCCGACTGGAGGCTCTTGTACAGGGCCCGCTGCTCGGCGTCGCTGCCGCAGTAATACAGGTAGGGGTCGGCGAACAGGCTCATGTTGACGACGTCCAGGCGGAGGTCGCCTGCGTAGCGGAGCGCGGCCGCGACGGAGTCGGCGAAGCAGTAGCCGACCCACGTGCAGGCCTTGATCGCGACGATCGTCGCCTCGGGGGCGACGCCGGCGATCCCGATGCCGTTGATCGGCGCGGCGATCGTCGAGGCCGTGTGGGTGCCATGGCCGGAATAGTCCTGGACGGCAGCCTTGTTCGAGCAGTCGCCGTTGGCCATCTCCTGGGGCAGCGCCGTCGGGTCGTGGTCGAAGATGAACGAGCACGAGTCGCCGAGATCGAGGTTCGGGACGATGTCGGGGTGGGTCAGGTCGACGCCGCTGTCGATGTCGCCGACACGGACGCCCTTGCCGGTCGCCCGGGCGTGGGTCGCGTCGTTCGCATTGATCAGCGACATGTCCCACTGGCAGGCGGCGAGCGGCTCGCTCGACGAGACGTCGTACGTGCCGCTGAACAGCGATTCGCACAGCGCCGACGCGCCGGCGGCATCGATGGCGGCGGCGGTCTTCGCCTGGGCTGCGGGCGCGGCCAACCCGAGCAGGAGCGTGACAGTCGCCAGGAGCGCGAGGGATCGACGGGGCACGGTCGTCTCCTCCGGGCCGATTCGGCCCACGCCGGCTCGCGCGCGGCCCGCGGCGGCTGCCGGCACCTCCTCATGCGAGGGCGGGCCTGAGACGCGGATCGTTGCGCGTCGGCACCGGTCTGGCAAGCCCAAGGGCACGTCCGCGGTGCGGGCGAGCACCATCGTTCGGCCCGGCCGGTGTGGCGATCAGTCATCCGTAACTGAGAACCTCCCCGGTACCGGCGACGCAGAACGCCGTCCGTTCCAGGCCGTACTGATCGTTCGAGATCGGAGCGGGATCGAAGCCCCGCGCCTTTGGCAGCCGGAACCCGATCGACATGTCAATCGAGCCACTTCGACCGATCCCCATCCCGTCCAACCGGAAGCAGCCCACGGGCGCGTCGGCGGCTCGGTACGGCGGGAGACCGACCTGCCCTCTGCAGTAAGTCGCCGCGAATGGCGCACGGCCATCATCCACCAATGGACACCGTCGCCTTCGGTCGCGGCTTCAGAGCCCTGCGACTCCGCAAGCGGCTTCGGCAGGACGACCTCGCGGCCGCAGCCGGCGTCTCCCGCGGGGCCATCGCCCGGATCGAGCAGGGCCATGCTGACAAGGTCACGATCGAGACACTGGAGCAGGTTGCCAAGCCGCTGGGCGCCCGAGTGGTCTGCCGCCTTTCGTGGAATGGCGAGTACCTGGATCGGTTGCTCGACGCGGACCACGCCGCGATCGTCGAACAGGTCGTGCGCTTTCTGGCAGCCGCGGGTTGGCTCGTCGCGACCGAGGTGTCGTTCAACGTCTGGGGCGAACGGGGATCGATCGACGTCCTCGCCTTCCGTCCCGACACCCGGATCCTCCTCGTCATCGAGGTCAAGTCGGTCGTGCCGGACGTGCAGGCGACGCTGGTGACGCTGGATCGCAAGGAGCGCCTCGCTCCGGAGATTGCTCGTGAGCGCGGGTGGGATGCGGTCGCCGTTGCTCGACTGCTGGTCATCCGAGAGAGCCGGACGACGCGGCGGCGGATCGAGGAACACACGGCCACGTTCGGCAACGCGTTTCCGGATCGAGCCCGCACAATCCGCACCTGGCTGGCGCGACCGGAGGCTGGACGACCGCTCCGCGGGCTGTGGTTCTTGTCAAACGAATCTCAGGCGGTCGCAATGCAGCGGGTACGGCGGCGTCCGCGTCTCCCTGAGCGTGGCCCGGAGCCGGGTCCCTGACAGGCGAATCTCAGGCGGTCGCATGACACGTCGGCGCCGCCTACCGACCGGGTGGGATTCGCATGACAAGTCGGCCCGGCGGGATCGGCCGCCGACGGTCGCCCGGGGCCGGAGGATGTGGATCGGCCGCCGCGGCACGGGCAGAATCGAAGCGCCCGACCGGGGAGCCCGGCCGGGCGCGACGTTCTTGCGGTCAGCGGCGAGTCGCCGCGGTTCAGACCTCCTTGAACTCGCCCTCGACCGTGTCGTCGGAGGAGTCCGCCGGGCCGCCGGAGCGAGCCCCGGCGCCGGCCTTCTCGCCCTCGGGCTCCGCGCCCTCGGTGCCGGGCTCGGCGCCTTCGGACGACGACCCGTTGGCCGAGGCCTCGGCGGCCGCCGCCTGGTAGGCCGCGGTCGAGACCTTGTTGAGCGTCTCGGCGAGGGCCGTGGCTCCGGCCGTAATCGCGCTCATGTCGGAGCCCTTGAGGGCCTCGCGCAGCGAGGTCACCTGGTTCTCGACGGTCACCTTGTCCTCGGACGACACCTTGTCGCCGAGGTCCTTGATCGTCCGCTCGGCCTGGTAGGTCAGCTGCTCCGCCTGGTTGCGGGTCTCGACCTCCTCGCGCCGCTGCTTGTCCTCGTCGGCGTGCTCGGACGCCTCGCGGACCATCTTGTCGACGTCGTC
The DNA here is from genome assembly GCA_036262455.1 of Candidatus Limnocylindrales bacterium. Taxonomy (GTDB): domain Bacteria; phylum Chloroflexota; class Limnocylindria; order Limnocylindrales; family CSP1-4; genus CF-46. The sequence goes on from DATAIW010000335.1 coordinate 3,746, forward strand.
CTTCGAGAGCATCGAGGACGCGGTGATCCGGACCTGCTGCTCCTTGCTGGTCGCGCGGTCCTTGGCCTTGACGTCGAGGATGCCGTTCGCGTCGATGTCGAACGTGACCTCGACCTGGGGCACGCCGCGCGGCGCCGGCGGGATCCCGTCGAGGATGAACCGGCCGAGCGTCTTGTTGTCCGCGGCGAACTCGCGCTCGCCCTGGAGGACGTGAATCTCGACCTGGCCCTGGTTGTCCGAGGCCGTCGAGAACACCTGCGACTTGCTCGTCGGGATCGTCGTGTTGCGGTCGATGAGCTTGGTCATCACGCCGCCGAGCGTCTCGATCCCGAGCGACAGCGGCGTCACGTCGAGGAGCAGGACATCCTTGACGTCACCGGCCAGGACGCCGGCCTGGATCGCGGCGCCGATGCCGACGACCTCGTCCGGATTCACGCCCTTGTGCGGCTCCTTGCCGCCGAACATCGCCTTGACCGCCTCGACGACCGCCGGCATCCGGGTCATGCCGCCGACGAGGATGACCTCGTCGATGTCGCCGGCCTTGAGCCCGGAGTCCTTGAGCGCGGCCTCGACCGGCTTGCGGGTCTTCTCGACGAGGTCGCGGACGAGGTCCTCGAGCTTCGCTCGAGTCAGGGTCACGACGAGGTGCTTCGGGCCCGATGCGTCGGCCGTGACGTAGGGCAGGTTGATCTCGGTCGAGGAGGTCGAGCTCAACTCGATCTTCGCCTTCTCGGCGGCCTCCTTCAGGCGCTGGAGGGCCTGGGGGTCCTTCGCCAAATCGATCCCCTGGTCCTTCTTGAACTCGGCCAGCAGCCACTCGATGACGCGCTGGTCGAAGTCGTCGCCGCCCAGGTGGGTGTCGCCGTTGGTCGCCTTGACCTCGAAGACGCCTTCGCCCAGCTCGAGGATCGAGATGTCGAAGGTGCCGCCGCCGAGGTCGTACACCGCGATCTTCTCGTCGTGCTTCTTGTCGAGGCCGTAGGCCAGCGCCGACGCGGTCGGCTCGTTGATGATCCGGCGGACCTCCAGGCCGGCGATCCGCCCGGCGTCCTTGGTCGCCTGGCGCTGGGTGTCGTCGAAGTACGCGGGGACGGTGATGACCGCCTCGGTGATCTTCTCGCCGAGGTAGGCCTCCGCGTCCGCCTTCAGCTTCTGGAGGATCATCGCGCTGATCTCGGGCGGCGTGTAGGTCTTGTCGGTGACCTTGACGACGACGCCGTCGCTCTTGGCGTCCTTCTCGACCGTGTAGCTGACGAGCTCCTTCGCCCGCTTGGTCTCGCTGTCGTCCCAGCGGCGGCCCATGAAGCGCTTGATCGAGTAGATCGTGTTGGCGGGGTTCGTGACCGCCTGGCGCTTGGCCAGCTGGCCGACGAGGCGCTCGCCGGTCTTGGTGAAGGCGACGACCGACGGAACGGTCCGACCGCCCTCTGCCGATGCGATGACGGTCGGCTCGCCGCCCTCCATGACGGCGACGACGCTGTTCGTCGTGCCGAGGTCGATGCCGATGATCTTGCCCATGGGGTTCGTGTCTCCTGTCGGTGGGTTCGGGGTCAGTGGGTGGATGAGTGCAGGTGGTTGGCGGGATCAGTTGGGGCGGGCGGC
>DATAIW010000336.1:0-3864 GCA_036262455.1 Candidatus Limnocylindrales bacterium
CGCGTGTAGTAGTCGAGGCCGCGGACCAGTCGCGGTTCGAGACGATAGGCGACCCCGACGGCGTCGAGATGCGCCCGGACGCCGGCGAAATGCTCGGCGCACGGCCCGCAGAGGTGGTCGGTGATCGACGGCGCCCCGGCATTCAACTCGACCATGACCGGCTCCTTCGAGTCGAGCAGGCGGAGGGGACTGCGCTCCAGCCGTTCGCGCTCGAGCGACGGCAGCCGCTCGAGGTGGCCGCCGTAGTAGGCGGCGAGCTCGGCGACGTAGGCGGGCCGGCAGTCCCGGTCGCCGATCGAGTTCAGGAGGATCTCGGGTTCGCGGATCCCGGCCTCGCGGTAGAAGCGGTCGGCGAGCTCGATGATCTCGGCGTCGACCGCCGGTCCGGGGTCGCCGATGGCCTCGATGTCGAACTGCCAGAACTCGCGGTAGCGTCCGGCCTGCGGACGATCGTAGCGGAACATCGGCCCGGTCAGAGTCAGCTTCACGGGCTGCGGCAGCGTCTGCATCCCGTGCTGGACGTAGGCCCGGACGATGCCGGCGGTCGGCTCCGGGCGAAGGGCCCAGGTCTCGCCGTCCTCGGTCCGCGGCGCGATCCGGAAGAGCTCCTTCTCGACGATGTCGGTCACGGCGCCGACGCCCCGCTCGAAGACCGCGGTCTGTTCAAAGAGCGGCGTCTCGATCGGGCGATAGCCGTAGCGCGCGGCAAGATCCGCGCCGATCCGCTCGAGCCGGATGAACGCAGCTCGCTCGGCGGGCAGGACGTCGCGGGTGCCCCGCGGGGCGCGGAAGGTCGGCATCGTTCGCGAAGTCTAGCGGGCGCCCATCGGACCCGACCGGCCGACGTATTCGGGCAGCCGACGGGCGGTCGGGGTGACTGGGTCCGTCGTTCGGACGAGGTCCGTGCGGGACCACCGCCGATGGCGCACCACCGGTCCTGCGGATATCGCCGGGCGAGCTCTGCGGACATGGTTGGGCTGTCCGGCCAACCAGGCCGGCCTGGAGGCGTGAACGAACATGGGCTGGACTGAGCGCCAAGCCTTCTTCGAACGGATCGTCGCAATGCGTGACAGCTATCTGACGTCCGCCGACGACCGCCGTGGCGTCCTGTCGATCGCGGACGCGATCCGCTATGCCGAGACGGTCATGGCGGCGATCGAGCTCGACATCGATCCGTGGCTCGCCCAGCTGGACGAGGCGTTCGGCAACGACGCAATCCATGGCCGCTGGGGCCCGTTGCCCGGGCATCGCTCGGCATCTGATCGATTGCCATTGCCGACTCGCTCCAAGGGTGTCCTCGGCGCGGACGAGGCCGACGAAGCCTGACCCGCCAGGGCACGCCCACCCTCACCGGAGCCGTATGATCCGGGCGTGGGTCCACACGGGGTGTCCGTCCGCGTCCTCGCCGGCTATCTCGCCGGGATCGCGTTGGGCACGATGTCGATCACGCTGCTCTTCCTCGGGATGCGCGCCGTCATGGATGTCGGGGGCGCCTGCGCCGACGGCGGCCCGTACGTCAGCGCCCAGCCTTGCCCGACTGGTGTCCCGCTCGCGATGGTCGGAGGGATGTTCGGGCTGTTCGGGTCGGCCGGGCTCACCGTCTGGTTCGGGTCGCGGATCGGGAAGGCCGCCGCGTCGATCGTTGCCCTCGGCTGGCCGGCGCTCTTCCTCTCGCTCGGGCTGAACTTCCTCGATTACGCCTTCCACCCGCCCGACAACGAGGCCACGCCGGTGTGGGGCTGGCTCATCCCCGGTGTCCTCTTCTGGCTGATGGGCGGGGCGCCGCTGGCCGTCGGGATCCTGGCGTGGCGGGAGGCCCGCGCGGGCAGGCCCGTCAACCGGCTCTCCAACCAGGTCGCCGCGAGCATCCCCGACCGGCCGATCGTGTTCGGCACACGCTTCACGGCGCCACGGCCGCCCGAGCCTGCCCGGGTCGAGTTCGCGCCAGGTTCATGGGGCGCAACGCGGCCGACACCGTCCGTCGAGCCACCGACCGAACCGTCCGACCTCGTCGACGACCTCACCCGTCTCGCCGAACTCCACGAGGCGGGCGACCTCAGCGACGAAGAGTTCGCGACCGCCAAGCGCGACCGCCTCGGGCAGGAGACACGAGGATGAGCGAGCGCGTCGGTCGCGCCCTGCCCCTGCTGATCGTCGGGGCGGCGCTCATCGGGGTCTGGCTCGGCGCCGCAATCTTCGCCTCGATCAGCTAGGCCTCGTCGCCGCACGCCGCGCCCGCGGCCGCTCGCTGCGCACCCGGCGCGCACTACGACGAAGGAGTGCCTCGCAAACCACCTGGGACGGCCGTTCCGACGTCATTCTGCCCGCCCACTGAGCATCGCAGCGGCTGAAACCGGTCCCGTTCGTCGCAACGCCCGCCCAGTGTGCAGTCGTGCTCCGGGCGGCGCGCCCCGCGCGCCCGGCGCGCGCGCAAGTGCCGGCTCGTGGCGAGCGGGCTTCGTCGCATCAGTTCAAGTCCCGCTGGACGTTGATCACGTCCTTCAATCCCTCGATCCGGCTCATCACCCGGGCCAGCTGGGAGACCGAGGCAACCTGGAGGGTCGCGGTCACGAGCGCACTGTGGTCCGGGTTCGTGTGGACCGCCGCGGCGACGATGTTGACCTTGTTCTCGGCCACGACCTGGGTGATGTCGTTGAGGAGCCCGGTGCGGTCGTAGGCCTCGACCCGGATCGCGATCGGGTAGGTCTGGGCCGGCGCGGCCTCCCATTCGACCTCGATCAGGCGCGGCACCTCGCGCTCGTTGAGGACCGTCGGACACGACCGGAGGTGGACCGTCACGCCCTTGCCGCGGGTGATGAACCCGACGATCGGGTCGCCCGGGATCGGGTGACAGCATTTCGCGAACCGGACGAGCAGGTCGCCGACGCCCTTGACCCGGACGCCGCCCGTCCGCGCCGGGAGGTTCGGCGGCGCCACGGTCGGCAGCCCGACCTCGGTGTCGTCGAGGACGCCGAGCCGGCCGACGACCTGCTGGGGACTGACCGCCCCGTAGCCGATCGCCGCATAGAAGTCGTCGAGGGTGTCGTGGTTGTAGATCGTCCGGCCGACCTCGGCGATCTTGTCGTTGCCGACCGCCTGGAGGCTCTTGCGAGCCAGGCGCCGGAGCTCGCGCTCGAGCGACTCGCGGCCGTGGATGATGTTCTCGTCGCGGTCCTTGCGCTTGAACCACTGGCGGATCTTCTCCCGGGCGTGGGAGGTCCGGACGACGTTCATCCAGTCGCGTGACGGGCCGTGCTCGCCCTTCGTCGTGACGATCTCGACGATGTCGCCGTTCTTGAGCCGGTAGTCGAGCGGGACGAGGCGGTTGTTGACCTTCGCCCCGATCGTCCGGTGGCCGACGTCGGTATGGATCCGGTAGGCGAAGTCGAGCGGGGTCGCCCCCGCCGGCAGGTCCTTGATGTCGCCCTTCGGGGTGAACACGAAGACCTGGTCCTGGAAGATGTCGAGCTTGATCCCCTCGACGAACTCGGTCGCGTCCGACTCGCTGACGTCGCGCTGCCACTCCATGAGCTGACGCAGCCAGGCGAGCTTGGCGTCGTACTCGCGGTCGGACTTGGTACCGTCCTTGTAGCGCCAGTGGGCGGCGATCCCGACCTCGCTGACCTGGTGCATCGCATGGGTCCGGATCTGGATCTCGAGCGGCTTGCCGTCGAGGGCGATGACCGCGGTGTGGAGCGACTGGTAGCGGTTGTTCTTGGGGACCGCGATGTAGTCGTCGAACTGGCCGGGGATCGGGCGCCACAGGGCGTGGACGGTGCCGAGCGCGGCGTAGCAGTCGCGGACGTCGTCGACGAGGATCCGGATCGCGTAGACGTCGTAGATCTCGGCGAACTCGGCCGATTT
>DATAIW010000337.1:0-4121 GCA_036262455.1 Candidatus Limnocylindrales bacterium
GACGATGACGGCGTCGACGTCGCCCGATCGGATGTCGTCGAGCATCCGCCGGTATTCGGGCCGGACCCTCCCGGAGTAGGCGCTCCGGTCGTCGTCGATGTAGACCTCGCGGACCGGCCAGCCGCGGCGCTCGGCGAACCCGGTGCAGTCCTCGACCTGGCGGGTGACGCCGAGGCGGTCACCGTCCGGGTCGGACGAGATGCGGGCATAGACGGCAGCGGCATTCGGCACCGGGATACATTAACACACGCTATTGTCGCAATGCGTGCTGTCACACGGCGGTTACGCCGGGACGAGAGCCGCGTCAGTGCTGGGCGGATGCCTTCTGGACCATCTGGGCGAGCTGCTCGAGCAGCTTCCAGGCGACCTCCGCGTCGCCCTGGACGAACGATCGGAAGTCCCACAGGGTCATGACGTAGCAGTGGAGGTCGGTTCCCGCGGTGACGGTCGCGGTCCGGACACGGTCGGCGATCAGCGCGATCGCGCCGAAATGGGTGCCGGGACCCAGACGCGAGACCTCGGCCCCGTCGACCGTGACGATCGCCTCGCCGTCGGCGATGACGAAGAACCCGATGCCGCGATCGTCGCCCTGCCGGACGATGACCGCACCGGCGGGAAACGTTCGCTCCGTGAAGTCCTTGGCGAGCCTCTCGAGGTGTTTGCGATCCAGACCCGAGAGCATCGGCACGTGCGCAAGCGCATCAACCACATTCGTCGACATGGCGGGATGCTTCACCCCGGCTCGACGTCTGTCAATGGCGAGTCGCACCGTGGGACGCGGAAGGCGTCGATTCCGCTGTCGAAACCAGCGGACCGGACGCCCGACCACCTCGCCGACGGTCAGCGTTGGTACCGTCTGTCCATGGCCGACCCATCCGAGCCCACATCCCACATCGAGCACTACGCCAACGGCCGGCTGAAGATGACCGGCTTCCACCTCGCCGGCGAGATGCACGGTGACTGGGAGTGGTACCGCCTCGACGGCAGCCTGATGCGGACCGGGTCGTTCGATCGGGGGCGCCAGAGCGGTCCGTGGCGGACCTTCGATCGAGCCGGCCGAATGGTCAAGGAGACCGACTTCGGCGAGGCCGCGAAGGGCTGAGCGGCCGCCCCGACGATCCGCGAAATCGCCCCGGCAGGCGTAATCCGAGCGACAGGTGCGCGCGGCGAGACTCTGACATGGACGCAACGACGATGTCCGGCCGGGCGATCCGCGCCGGTTCCAGAACCTGCTCGGGAGATCTCTCCGTGAACGAACCCAATGACGTCTGGTCCCCTGCCGGGGCCACGACGGACGACCTCGCCGCACCCGCGGCTCCGCTTCGAACCGGTCGGCGTGCCACCGGGCGCCAGAAAGCGAAGCTCGCGGGCGCGCTGATCCTCGGCGGGGTCGCCGGCGTGGCGATCCTCGGACCGCTCTCGGTCCTGGCAGCTTCGCCGTCTCCGGCCGCGTCGTCAGGCGCGACAACGGGGACCACCGGCTCCGGCGGATCGACCGGCAGCGGAATCTCCGGCGCGGCCGGAACGAACGACCAGCGCGGTCCCGGCGGTCCCGGCGGCTTCGGTCGCAACGAGGCCGTCAGCGATGAATCGGTCGTCGCCAAGGCGATCGGGATCAGCGAAGCCGACCTCAAGACGGCCCTCGCCGGTGGCCAGACCGTGGCCGCTGTGGCCAAGGCCCACAGCGTCGACATCCAGGTCGTCATCGACGCCCTCGTCGCCGACGGCCAGAGCGAACTCGATGCCGCCGTCAAGGCCGGCACGCTGACCCAGGCCCAGGCCGATGCCGAGAAGGCCAACCTGACCCAGCGGGCGACCGACCAGGCCAACGGCACCTTCGGCGGCGGGCGCCACTGACCCATCGATCTCCTCTCCTCCTCTCCTCCCGGCCGGCCGCGTCATCCGCGGCCGGCCGCTCCATGTTCGAGCCGTCATCGCCGTCCCGCGCCGGATCGTCGAGCGCCGGCGGGCGGAGCGGGGGATGATGCGTCGCGAGGAGGTGCCATGTTCGTCCCGCTGTCGGTGCTCGAGTTCCGCGACCGAGCCGCGCTGTTCTTCGGCGACAAGGTCGGCATCATCGACGGCGAGCGCCAGTTCACCTATCGGGCGTTTGCCGAGCGAACGCATCGGCTCGCCAATGCCCTGCGCGGGATCGGCGTCGGAGCCGGCGACCGTGTCTCGTTCATCACCTACAACACCCACCAGCTCCTGGAGGCGTATTACGGGGTCCTCGAGGCAGGCGCGGTCCTGAACCCGATCAACATCCGGTTGGCGGCGCATGAGATCGCCTTCATCCTCGATCACGCCGCCTCCCGGGTGGTGGTCTTCCATCACGATTTCCTGCCCCTGATCGAGCAGATCGGCCCGCGCCTCGCCAGCCGGCCCACCTTCGTCGTCCTCGAGGGCGACGCCGGCGGCCTCGTCGATCACGAGTACGAGGCGCTCCTGGCCGGCGGCTCGGCCGACCCGCTCCATCCGGAGATCGACGAGAACGGCCTGGCCGAGCTCTTCTACACGAGCGGCACGACCGGCATGCCCAAGGGTGTCGCGATGACCCATCGCGAGCTGTACCTCCACAGCCTCGTGGCCGAGGTCGGGCTCGGCTTCGACCAGGACGATGTCGTCCTCCATGTCGTGCCGCTGTTCCACGTCAATGGCTGGGGAACACCGCATTTCGTGACGATGATCGGCGGCCGCCATGTCATGCTCCGGCGGTTCGACCCGGGCGCCCTCATGGAGCTCGTCGAGCGCCACCGCGTCACCCGTCTGCTCGCCGTTCCCACGATCTTCAACGCGATCCTCAACCACCGCGAGCGATCCAGCCGTGACCTGACGAGCCTCCGCCAGGTCATCATCGGCGGCGCCCCCGCCTCGCCGGCCCTCGTCGCATCGCTGGAGGCGGAGCTCGGCGTCCAGGCGATCGTCGGCTACGGCCTCACCGAAACGTCGCCGATCATCACCCTCGCCCAGCCACGGAGCTTCCTCACCGAACACGAGCCGGCCGAACGCCGCCAGGAGCGGCAGTCCATGACCGGCTGGGCCATCCCGGGTGTCGCTGTCCGCGTCGTCGATGGGGACGGGCACGACGTCCGACCCGACGGCGAACAGATCGGCGAGATCGTCGTCCGCTCGAACCTCGTCATGGACGGCTACTACCGCGATCCTGACGCCACCGCGAAGGCCATCCGCGGCGGTTGGCTCCACACCGGCGACATGGCCACGATCGACGAAGCCGGCTACGTGCTGATCAAGGATCGGTCGAAGGACATCATCATCAGCGCTGGCGAGAACATCTCCTCGGTCGAGATCGAGGTCGCCCTCGGCGCGCATCCGGCCGTCCTCGAATGTGCCGTGATCGCGGCGCCGGACGACAAGCGGGGCGAGGTTCCCGTGGCGTTCGTCGTCCTCAAGCCCGACCAGACTGTGTCGGCCAGCGACCTGCGGGCGTTCTGTCGCGAAGGGTTGGCCGGCTTCAAGGTGCCGCGCCAGATCCAGTTCCGCGACGCCCTGCCGAAGGGCGGCACGGGCAAGATCCTGAAGGCCGAGCTGCGCGAACCGTTCTGGGTCGGACGGAGCTCGCGCGTCAACTGAGGGTCACAGGTTGCGAACCGACGGCGGCTCACGCGCGAGTCGGCTGCTGAGCGCCGTCCGGAAGGATGCCGCTCAGCCTCGTCGGGGCCTGCTCGAATTCGGGAGCAGGTTCCTCGTTCCGCAGGCCGGGCAGACCGCGGAGCTGCGGAAGAACACTCCGATGCTCGTGAACCGCGTCCGGCAGAAGCCGCAGGTCAGCTCCCAGGGCGCCATTCGCGCGACCCACAGGAAGGTCGTCCACGTGTCGGTGCGGACCGGGTTGATCGCGTCGATCTTGAGCTGGGCCATCGGTCAGCCGCTGATCTGGCGCTTGCGGCGAGCGACGAATGCGGCGATGGCCTCCGCGACGGCCGGGTCGAGTGGCGGCGGCTCGAACTCGGCGAGGAGCTGCTTCCAGATTCGGTTCGCCCGCTGGGTCGCCGTCTGCGCCCCGTCGTCCAACCAGGTCTCGTAGTTCCGCCAGTCGGACAGGATCGGCCGGTAGAAGGCGGTCTCGAACCGCTCGAGCGTGTGGGCCGACCCGAAGAAGT
>DATAIW010000338.1:0-6796 GCA_036262455.1 Candidatus Limnocylindrales bacterium
GAGCAGCGGCAGGGTCACGGTCCGGATCGCCGTCCACGGCCCCGCGCCGGCTGCCCGCGCCGCCCGCTCCACGTCCGGCTCGACCCGGCTGGCGAGGGCACCCGCCACGATCAGCCAGGCCAGAGGCATGGCCGACACCGCCAGCACCAGGACGATCCCGAGCGGACCGTACAGCCCGGGCACCTCGATGCCCGCGATCTGGTCGGCGAGTCCGCGTGGCCCGTAGGCGCGGGTCCAGCCGAACGCCGTCACGAATGGCGGGCAGAGCAACGGCAGGAGGATCCCCGCCCGGAGCCAGCTGCGGCCCGGGAGCCCGCCGCGCTCGGTCGCGAGGGCGACGACCGTTCCGCCGATGACGGCGAGGATGGCCACGACCGCCGCGGTCCAGACGCTGTTCCCGATCGCGCCCGCGACGGCCGGATCGGTGAGGCTGGCGAGGGCCTCCGGGACGCCTCGCCCGACGGCGACGGCGACAAGCCGGACGAGCGGCAGCCCGATCAGTGCGGCGACGAGGACCCCGGCGAGGATCCTCAGGCGTACGGCTTCAGCCACCGAAGATGGCGCGGTACGAAGCCAGCAGCTCCTTCTGCCGGCCGAACGCCGCCGCCCAGTCCGGGCTCACCTGCGGCCCGACGACCGGCGGGCCGCCCGGCCCGACGACGGGCTGCCAGCCGGTCCCGGCGATCAGGGCCTGGCCGGGCAGTGACAGGCTGAAGTCGACGAACGAGTCGGCGCTCGCCCGGTTGACCGACGCGTCGACCGCGGCGATCGGGCTGTAGATGGCGATCGCGCCGCCGGACGGCCAGAGCATCGCGATCGGCGAGCCCTTCTTGATCGCCGTCCGGGCCGAGTTGTCGAGCGTCATCCCGACCTGGTACTGGCCCTCGGCGACGCCCGTCGTGACGTCGTCCGGCGACTTGACCTGGGCGGCGCCGTGGTCCTTCAGGGCCCGGTAGAAGGCCATCCCATAGCCGTCGGCCTGGTCGAACCAGGCGAGGGCGGCGTAGGCCGAGCCGGCGAAGCCTGGGTCCGGGATCGCGATCGAACCCCGGAAGTCCTCGGCGAGCAGGTCGCTGAAGTCGGCCGGGCCGTCGGCACGGCTCGTGTTGTGGACCAGGACCATGTTCAGCAGCCGCGTCCCGAAGAACGTGTCCGTCCGGTACGCGGCAGGGATCGCCGCGGCGCTCGGCGGGGTCCAGGTCTGGAGCAGGCCCTGATCGGCGTAGGCGGCAATCGAAAGCGGGTCGGTCAGCCACAGGACGTCCGCCTTGAGCCCGCCCGACGCGAGGTCGGTCGCGATCCGTGCCGCCACCTCGGCCGTCGGCGCCCGGAAGACCTCGACGTCAGTTCCCGGGTGGGCGTCGGTGAAGCCCGTGACCACGGCGTCGACCGTGTTCTGGGTGACCGAGGTGTAGAGGGTGATCGTGCCGCTCGCGATCGGCGTGGTCGACGGGCCGCCGGGCGCCGTCGATGGCGAGCTGTTGGTCGCGGTCGGCACCGGGGTGACGGCCGCGGAACAAGCCGCGGCGATCAGCGCCAGAGCGGTGAACAGGACGAGGGGGGAACGATGCCGGCGCCCGGTCGCCGTCGATGCGATGGACATGAAGGAGCTCCTCGTGGCGAAGCGGACGTCATCGGGGACGGCTGAATGCCGAGAACCCGGCTTCCACGCTTGCCCGCGCTGGGGCGTCATCGATGCTGCTGGTCCACCACCTCCGCTGTCAGCGTCCAACCGGCCCCCTCGTTCGGGACCAAGGGCTCAGCCGATCCCGTCGCGCGGCCCGCTGTGGACGACCCGCCGGTTGGTGATCTCGAACTGGCGCAGCGTCGATTGGCGGAGCAGCTGGAGCTGACGCCGGCTCAACCGGTCACAGACCCAGCCCCAGTGGAGCGACACCCAGTCGCCCGGTCGGAACGGATCGAGGAAGCCGACTCCGTCGATCGACCGCCGCGCCGTCTCCAGCCGCCGCTCGCCGAGCCCGATGTCGGTCCCGTCGTAGGTCAGCGGGCGGGACAGGACCGTCACCTCGTCGCCGTCGGCCGAAACGACCTGGCCCCAGCGGATCCGGCACCTCTCGAGGTGCTCGAGCGGGGTGGACGCGCGGCCCGTCTTCAGCAGGCCGACCCACGGGTAGACGCCGAAGACGTGGAACGCATGGTTCGGGACCGCGCCCTCGGGGATCGCCTCGGCGAGATAGCCCCAGCCGCGACCCGCCCGCCGCCGGAACCGATCGAGGAGCGAGTTGCCGAAGCGGACCATGTCGATCCGATCCAGCAGCTCACCGCCGAGCCAGTAGGCCTCGACGACGCGCCGGTCGAGCGGGCTCTTCAGCCCGGTCGCCCCGGCGATGAACTCGAGGTACGGCCAGGCGCCGGCGAAGCCGCGGGCGAGCTCGACGAGGCCGGGGTCGACCGTCCCCTCGGCCCCGTAATCGAGGAGCGCCTTGTGGTCGGGCGGACCGCAGTACCCGAGCTCGTTGGGTGGATAGGCGTAGCGGGCGAAGAGGATCGCCCCGTTCGTCGGGATCTCGACCGCGTCGGCCGGCGGCAGGCTGGGATCGGGCAGGGCCGGCGTCGCCGGTGGGACCATCGTCGGGTCGGCCAGCGGGTTCACGAGCGAGCTTCCTCCCGAACGGCCGCGTCTGCGACGGTCGGGGGAGATGCCCGGCCGAACCCGGGCGCCGCGAGCGTGTCGTCCTCGTCGGCGAAGCGGAAGGGCACGAGCGGATCATCCGTCCCGCCCTCGGCCAGGATCGCCGCTGTCGCCATGGCGTCGCGCGCCTCCTCCTCCGTCATCGTCTCGAGGGCGAACCCGAGATGGATCAGGACCCAGTCGCCGGGTTGCGGATCGCCTTCGAGGAGGGCGATGTTGATCTCCCGGACGATGCCCTCGACCTCGACGCTGGCCAGGTTGGCATGATCAGGCGATCGCTCGATGATTCGGCCCGGGATCCCGAGGCACATCAGGCTGCGCTCCTTCCGGAACGACCCTGCCACATCTCGCGACCACGCAGGCACCGCCGGTTGTCACATTCCATCATGACCGGTCCCGGGTCCGAGGGGACGAACCGGCCCCCGGTCAGGCCGACGCGCCCGAGTAGTTGCGCAGCCCGAAGCGCCAGAACCAGCGGGTCACGAGGAAGAGGCCGACGGCGAAGGCCGCCGCGAGGGCGAGCGTCTCGATCGTCAGGCGCGACGTCAGGGCCTCGGCCGGGACGGTGACCGCGAACGCGATCGGGACGAGGAACGTCAGGCTGATCCGGAGCCAGCCCGGATAGATCGTGACGGGCCAGCGGCCGGACTGGTACAGACCCTCGAACAGCTCGTGGATCTCGTCCATCCGGATCACCCAGAACGCCGCGGTCGTCACGAGCAGCCAGAAGCAGTAGACCATCACGCCGCCGAGGAGCAGCGTGCTCGCGAAGACCAGACCGGCACCGAGCCCGATACCCGTCCCGAGCTGGGCCACCGCCACGGCCAGGACGATGGCGCCGACGAGGACGTCGACGCCCTGCCAGATCCGGAACTCGCGGACGCTGACCATCAGCTGGGCATCCTCCGGCTTGGTCAGGACGAAGTCCAGGGTTCCCTTCCGGATGTCGGTCATCAGGCGCTCCATGTTCGGCTGGATGGCCGTCCGGATGACTCCGCCCATGAGGATGTGGACCCCCATCACCGCGAGCAGTTCGGACTGGCTCCAGCCACCGAGGTTCGTCGTCTGGCCGAAGACGAGCCCCAGGACGGCGAGGCCGGTGCCGAGCGCGATGGCCGACTGGAACAGCTGGACCGCGAGGTTCGCCCGGTACTGGAGCTCGTTCAGCGCGCCGATCCGGAAGAACAGCGCGAACAGGCGGAGGGGGCGCAGCAGGTCGCGTCCCGGTGCGGCGGGCGGGAGCTGGCCCATCAGCCGCCCACCGCCGAGAAGCGCCGGACCGCGAGCCGCCAGCAGACCGCGACGATCGACGCGCTGATCGCGATCCACAGGACCTGCATCGCGAGGCCGCCGAGGAGCTGGTCCGGAGGCAGCCGCCCGATCAGCGCCTCGATCGGGAAGCTGAAGGTCCATTTGAACGGCAGGACGTCGGCCAGGCGTTGGGCCCAGTCGGGCATCAGCGACAGCGGCACCAGGCGGCCGGACAGCAGGAGCTCGGCAACGAAGAAGATGTCGAAGACCGGCCCGACCCGGGTCGTCCAGAACGTCACGAGGCCGAGCAGCCAGAGGAACATCGAGCGCAGGACGTAGGCGCCCCAGATCGCGACCAGGAACACGGCGACATCGATCGGCTCGATCGTGAACGTCGGCTGGAAGATCAGCGACAGGAACGCGGCGATCGGCAGCCAGAGCAGGATGACGACCGCCTTCCAACCGGCGAGCCCGGCCAGGTCGGTGTGAATGGGATGGACCGGGTGAAGGAGCATCACGGCGAGGTCCCCGCCGCGGACGCGCTCCTCCCAGGCCCATGGCGTGAGCGCGATGTTCATGTTCCGGACCAGGGTCCAGACGATGTAGTACGCGGCGAACTCGCCGGGCGTGAAGCCGCCGACCGCTCCGCCCTGCTGCCGAGCAACGGTCGACCAGACGACGAGGTAGATGACCGGCTCGGTGACCATCCCGATCATGTAGAAATAGTTCGAGACGCGGTACTGGATCTGGCTCAGGATCGCGATTCGCATCTGGGTCGTGTACAGGCCGACCCAGCCGCGCGCAGCAGCCAGCGGCCCCCGCCCGATCGTCGGCGCCGTCGTCGTCATCGTCGGGGTCAGCCGGGAACCGCGGTCGCCCGTTCGTCCCGGGCGTCGGCAAAGACCCGCTCGATGACGTCCTCGATCGGCGGATCCTCGATCGTCAGGTCGGCGACCGGCAGGTCGCGCAGGAGGCGCGTCGTGACGTCCGGGGCATCGGCGCGCGAGACGCGCAGGACCGTCCGGCCGTCGTCGGTCGAGAGGACCTCGCCGTAGGCCGAGAGGTCGGCGATGCCGTCGCTCAGGGTGACCCCGATCGTCTTCGTCGAGTCGAACCGGGTCGAGAGCTCGGCCAGGGCGCCGTCGAACAGGATCCGGCCGTGGTGGATGACGATCACCCGTCGGCAGAGGGCCTGGACGTCGGCCATGTAGTGGCTCGTGAGGAGGACGGTCGCGCCGAACCGCCGGTTGTAGTCGGCGACGAACGAGCGGATCCGCTTCTGCATCGTGACGTCGAGGCCGAGCGTCGGCTCGTCGAGGAACAGGACCTGCGGCCGGTGGAGGAGCGCCCCGACGAACTCCATCTTCATCCGCTCGCCGAGCGACAGGTTGCGGACCGGCTTGGTGACGAGGTCGCCGAGGTCGAGGAGCTCGATGAACTCGTCGCGGGTCGCCCGGAAGGCCGCCGGCTCGAGGCGGTAGATCGCCCGGATCAGCTCGAACGAATCGAGGGCCGGGAGGTCCCACTGGAGCTGATTGCGGTTGCCCATGACCATCGTGATCCGGCGCAGGAAGTCGCCCTGGCGGCGAGAAGGCGTGTGGCCGAGGACCGTGGCCTCACCGCTCGTCGGGTAGAGGAGACCGCTGAGCATCTTGAGGGTCGTCGTCTTGCCGGCGCCATTCGGGCCGAGGAAGCCGACGACCTCACCGGGCTCGATCGCGAAGGACACGCCGTCGACGGCGTGGACCTCCCGATGCTCGCGTCGGAACAGGCTCCGCACGGCAGCTCCGAGACCCGCCTCGCGGACGGGGACGCGGAAGGTCTTGCGGAGCTCGGCGACGCGGATCGCGGGATCGGGCACGGGCTGGGCCTCCATGGGCACGGGGAGGGTTCCGTAGGGTACCGCGTCACTGGGTGAGCGCCACCCCCGGCGCGGTCGCCGGCGCCGGTCGTGGTCCGACCTGGCCAAACGGTCGCCCGGGGGCTCTTGAGCCAGGTTTCCGCGTGCAACTGGCGCGATCGGGAGCTCGAGTTTGCCCTCGCCGGCTAACGGAGCTCGTCGAATCGCGGGCAGGAGCCACGGGAGCTGACACAAGAGTCCACCAGTGACTGTTTGGCCAGATTCCGTAGATCGAGTTTGCTCGTCACCGGGCGCCGGCGCCCCGTCGCCGGCGCCCGACGCTCGACGGCTGGTGCCCGGCCGGTTCGGCGATACTCGCTCCTGAGGAGGACCCGTGGACCAGACCGAACGAACCGCACTCATCGAGCGCTACCGGACCGGGACCGCCGACGTCGAGTCGGCCCTCGTCGGCATTACCGACGCGGAGCTGGACCGCCGGCCCGGCGAGCCCGACGCGTGGACGGCGCGCGAGATCGCCCATCATCTCGCCGACAGCGAGGCGATGGCCTACATCCGGCTCCGCCGCCTCCTCGCCGAGGACGCGCCGCTGATCGCCGGCTACGACGAGCCCGAGTGGGCGCGGCGGCTGCACTACGACCGGCCGATCGCGTCGTCTCTGGCGGTGCTGGCGGCCGTCCGGGCATCCAGCCTGGAGCTCCTCGAGCGCCTTGCCGCGGCCGATTGGGCGCGGGCGGGCACGCACAGCGACTCCGGCTCGTACGGGGTCGAAGACTGGCTCCGGATCTACGCCGACCACGCCCACCATCACGCCGACCAGATCCGGGCGGCCCGAGGCGGCTGAAAGCGTGGTCGTCCGGCGCCGGCGAGCCGTCGCGCGTCAGTCCGGGACGGCCGCGGCTGCGAACGCGGCCATCGACGGGTAGGTCGCATCCGGGCGGGCATCGGCCGGGGGTGTCGCGCCGCCACCCGGGCGGTCGTGGCGGCGATCGATCCAGACCGAGCGGAAGCCGAGCCGCTGGGCCGGCGCGTGA
>DATAIW010000339.1:0-3235 GCA_036262455.1 Candidatus Limnocylindrales bacterium
GCCCGAAGTCGCTCGGCCGAGGCAACGTCGGACAGGTCGGACTCGTCGACCCGATCGAGCTCGGCCCGAGCATCGTCGGCCCGCTCAGCCAGGACGAGGATGTAGGCGCGCCTGACAGGATTCTCCCCGGCGTGATCCGGATCGGCGAGCCAGGCATCGGCGGCCTCGCGGTCCGTCGGGTATCCCTGGGGCCGGCGTCCCGCCTGGACCCCGGCGTACTCGATGATCGCCCGGCGAGCAACGATGGCGTCCCGATCGGCGAGGCCGACGACAATGAACGCCCCGATCGGGATGACTGCGATCGAACTCCAGACACCGCCAAATGCGATCGCGGGCAGGAAGGCCGCAACACAGACCATCGCGAGCATGCTCCCGAGGGCGGCCGCGAGCAGCCACCGGCGGCTGGGTCCGGCCGTCTGGAGGGCCCGCACCCCGGGATTCGGAGCTCGACGCCGACGCAGGATGGCGGTCACTCGGGATCGGGCGCCCACGCGGGCCGGCGCTTCTCGGTGAAGGCGCTGAACCCTTCCTGGGCCTCGGCCGACACGCGCTGGCGGGCGATGACCCGGGCGGTGTGCCATTTCGTCGAGCCATGGCCGAGCCCGCGGACCTCGCGGACGATCGCCTTGGCCGCGCGCACCGCCGTCGGGCCGGAGGCGAGGATGTCGGCGACCGCCTGGTCGACGGCCGCGTCCAGCGCCTCGACGCCTTCGACGACCTCGTGGACGAGCCCGATCCGCTGCGCCCGGATCGCGTCGAAGCGGCGGCCGCCGGGGAACAATGCCCGGGCGTTGGTCTCGCCGATCTTCGCGATCACGAACGGCGAGATCACGGCCGGCAGGATCCCGAGTCGCGTCTCCGTGAATCCGAACTTCGCGCCGGCCTCGGCGATGACAAGGTCGCTGACCGCGCAGAGCCCGGAGCCGCCACCGAGCGCGGGCCCGTGCACCCGGGCGATCACCGGCACGGGGCAGATGTCGATCGCCTCGAGGGTGTCGGCGAATGCCATCGCGTCCTGCTCGTTGCCCTCGACGTCGAGCTGCATCGCGGCCCGCATCCAGTCGATGTCGGCGCCGGCGCAGAACGACGGACCGTCGCCGGCGAGGACGACGACGCGGAGATCGGTCGGGCCTTCGCGGGCCAGCATCGTGAAGGTCCGCCGCAGCTCCGCGATCAGGCTCGCGTTGAAGGCGTTGTGGACATCGGGGCGGGAGAGCGTCACTCGGGCCACCGCGTCATTCGGGCCGCTGCGCTCGAGGCGAATGAGATCAGTCACCGGCGCATCCTACCGGCCGGGCGACTCGTGAGTGGCCACCGGGTCGACCCGGGCGTGGCCGCGCGTCCAGATCCGGTGGATCCCCAGCCGTTCGAGGTTGGCGGCCGACACGGTGTCGATCTCGGCGGTCGCCATCACCCGGGTCGACCCGGCCTCGAGAGCATGCTGAACCCGATCGATGATCAGGGCCCGCTGGATCCCGCGGCCGCGCGCCGCGGGCAGGACGGTCCCGGCGCCGAGCCAGGCGACCCGCCGTCGGTTGAACAGTGCCGAGGCCGCGATGTCGCGCCCATCGAGCGAGCCGATGAACTGGTGGTAGCCGCGTGACCGGACGAGGAACGGGTTGAACTGCCGCCAGGCATCGGCAAGCGGCCCCTCGATCCCGAAACCGGCGATGAACAGGTCGGCCCAGCGCGCCACATCGTCGACGTCGTCCGGGTCGACCCGCCGGATCTCCAGGCCGTCGGCGGCCGGCGCGGCGCCGCCTTCGATCCGCCCGAGGACCTCCTCGATCGGTGCCACATGGACCCCGACCGGCCACTCGAGCTCCCGGCCCGCGAACGCCTGGTCGTCGGCCGCGACAACGAGCCAGCCGGGCGTCCCGGCCGCTCGGAAGTGCGCCTCCATCGTCGGCCGGTGGATGGGCACCTGGCGCATCCCGAAGGCTCGGTTGAAGACAGAGCCGGGCAGGTCGGGCGAGGCGGCCGCCGCGAAATCGCCGCGCTCGAGGATCCGGACATCGATCCCGGCAGCGGCCGCCGCCCGCCACATCGCGGTCCACGCATCACGCTCGACGCTGTCGAGAAGGTCGAGCTCGCGATGGACGGCCGCGGCCGTCTCGGGTCGCGCCGGCAAGACGCCGATCGAATCACCGGGCCGGACGATGCCTTCGCGCTCGACACGCGCGTACATCCGCGAGTCGGACGGGTGGAGCAGGATCGAGATCCGACCCGACTTGCCGCCGCTGAACGCACCCTTGATCACGTCGCACGGGTTGGCCGGCCCGGAGATCTCGAGAACGACTTCGCCGCCGATCGCCAGCCGCGTCCCGACATCGAGCAGGGAGAGCTCGATACCGGCCGTCGTCAAGTTCTCGCCGACCGACCCGGGGCCGACCCCCGGATGGCCGTCGGCCCGGACCCGCTCCATCGCCTCGCTCGCGAACAGGCAGACCGCCCGATGCGGCCCGCCGTGGACGGCGTCGTGGTCATGGGCGTCGCCGTCGAGCCCGTTGCGTCCGACCCGCGCCTCGGCCACCGGCAGCTTGGGCACCCCGCCCGGCGAGACGTTGACCTGGACGACGCCGCCTGTCGGCGGTCCCGACGTCATCGCGGCAGCAGTCCGACAGACTCGAGCTCGGCCCGGGCCAGGGCCTTGTACCGGCCGGCCGCGAATTCGCCAAGAGGGTCCCGGCTATGGTCGAGCAGCTCCGCCCAGGACAGGCGGTGGAGTGCCCGGCTGGCGAGGAGGCGATCGATCTGCTCGCGGGTCACACCGCGCGGGCGTCCGCGAATGGCGGCCGTGGCCGACCGGAGCTCGGCGAGGCGCGCCGCTCGCCACGGC
Organism: Candidatus Limnocylindrales bacterium; assembly: GCA_036262455.1. GTDB lineage: Bacteria > Chloroflexota > Limnocylindria > Limnocylindrales > CSP1-4 > CF-46. Next base: position 2,840 of record DATAIW010000339.1, read on the forward strand.
AGATAGCGGCTCAGCCACGGAACGATCGCAACCGCCAGGACGAGGATCGCGAGGACTCTCGCGATCAGCGTGATCAGGTCGACGAACTCGCCGCCGACGAACACGAACGGCTCACTGGCGCCACCGAAGGCCCGTCGGGCGACCTCGCCGGCGCCCTGGCCGACCAGCGGCAGGCCCTCGAGGGAGGACCCGACCTGGGTTCCCGCATCGCGGATCGCCGCCCCGCCACGCTCCAGGGCATGGCCTGCCTCGGCAAAGCCCGCGATCGCGGCATGGATCCGGAACGCGATGACGGACCAGGTCGCGACCCACGCCCAGGTCGCAACGTCCGCCGCGATCTCCCGTCGTCGCCGGCCGGGCGTCTCACTCCAGAATGTGATCATCGTCGCCTCCTCG
>DATAIW010000340.1:0-6541 GCA_036262455.1 Candidatus Limnocylindrales bacterium
CACGTCAGCAGGTCGAGCAGCGCCAGCAGCGCCACGACGCCGCTGATCCCGAGGATCAACAGGGAGACGGGCGCCGGCCAGGTGACGTTCATCGTCGGCGCGTACTTGATGTACAGGATGGCCAGAACGGCGATCGCTCCGAGCAACGCGATCGTGCTCGACCCGAGGCCATAGCTGAAGATGCCGACGATCCAGGCGAGGATGATCAGCCCCGCGCCGATCGCCGAGAGTCGCTCTCGCGGATTGAACTTCTTCCAGATGTCCTGGAGTTGCGCCATTGATCACCCTCCGTTGTGTTCCGTCGCGGATCGGCGGACTGCGTCCCCGTCTCTTAGGGTAGCGACGCGGAGCCGCGGAATCCAGACCTGACGATCGTTCCCCCTCCATACTTCCCCGGTGACCACGCCGCGCGACTGGGATGCCGCGACCTACGACCGGGTCGCCGATCCGCAGACCCGCTGGGGACTCGCGGTCCTGGACCGGTTGCCGCTCCATGGCGACGAGACGGTCCTGGATGCCGGCTGCGGCTCCGGGCGGGTCACCGAGCTCCTGGCCGAGCGTCTGCCGCGCGGTCGCGTGATCGCGCTCGACGCCTCGCCGTCGATGGTCGAGGAGGCCCGTCGACGGCTGGTCGGTTTCGGTGCTCGGATTGCCTACCTGGTCGCCGACCTCGGACGGCCATTCGCGCTGCCCGGCTCCGAGCCCGTCGACGCGATCCTTTCGACCGCGACCTTCCACTGGGTCGCCGATCACGACGCACTCTTCCGGAACCTCGCCGCGGTGGTCCGTCCCGGGGGCCGGCTCGTTGCCCAGTGTGGCGGCGCCGGCAATGTCGCCTCGATCATGGCCATCCTCGCCACGATCGGCGATGGGTGGCTCGGCGGGGTCCACTTCGCGACACCCGAAGCGACAACGGCTCGGCTCGCGGCTGCCGGCTTCGTCGACATCGAGGCCTGGCTCCAGCCGGAGGCGGCCGCGTTCGACCCGGGTGAGCCGTTCGAGACGTTCCTCCGGACGGTCGTCCTCGGCAACCACCTCGCGCGCCTGCCGGAGGAGGAGCACGACGCATTCGTCCGCGCGGTGGCGACGCGCCTGCCCGAGCCGGTGATCGACTACGTCCGCCTGAACATCACGGCGACGCGCGGCTGAGCGCAGTCCCCGCCAGGGGGCCCCGGACTCGTCCGATTCGGCCGTTGGCCGCAGTCATCCTCGCTGCCGGGCGCCGTGCGGCCAGGCTCCCCGGAAGACGTCCTCCCATCAGGCACATCCCATCCGTACCGGGCACTCAGGAGGGGAATTGCATCAGGTACGGCCCGGCCGTTCGGGCAGGGCCGCCGGAATGTGCTCGGGTCGCCGGCGGACTGGTCGGCTCTCAGCGGTCGACGCGGAATGCCTCGCCGTGGCCCGGGATGACGATGTCGGCGACCGCCAGGACCCGCGCCCGATGCGTCTCGAGGATCGCCTGGTCCGGCGCGTACGGATCGATCTCGGGTGTCCGATCCTGGCGCCACCAGAGATGGGTCAGGGCATAGACCGCATCGTCCGCGTGGACGATCAGCGACAGGTCCTCCTCGGTGTGGCCGGGGGTCAGCCAGAGCTGGACGTGGTCGGTGATGTCCCAGCCGTCACCGGGGTGATCGAGCCAGAGGTCATTGCGGTAGCGGGCCCAGAAGTCGATGACCTCGGCGTTCGGGAACAGGGCCGCGTTCATCGTGTGGTCGGGGTGGTGGTGGCTGAACGTCACATGCGTGACGTCGCCCGGCGCGATCCCGCGCTCGCGGAGCGGATCGAGGATCCGGGCGTGCGAGGCGACGAGGCCCGGGTCCGCGACGATGATCGCGTCGCCGTCGCGGATCAGGCTGATGCTGCTGCCGACCCGGCTGTCGTCGCGGATGTACCCGGCATGGATGAGTTCGACGGTCGTCATCGGCGCAGCATAGGCGCTCCCACGACCCGCCGACCTCGTGCCGTCTCGCGGACCGGGCCGCCCGGTCGATCGATGGATCGGGGTGTCATCCTCGCGCCATGACGCAGACCGGGGCTCCCGCCGACCTCGTCCTGACCGGCGGCCATGCCCACACCGTCGATCTCCTGCGGCCGCGGGCCGAGGCCGTCGCCGTGCGTGGCGAGCGGATCGTCGCCGTCGGGTCGGCGGCGGACGTCGCGGACCTCGTCGGGCCCCGGACCCGGGTCGTGAACCTTGCCGGGCGGCTCCTGCTCCCGGGGTTCCAGGACGCCCACATCCACCCGATCTTCGGCGGCGTCGACCGGCTCCAATGCGATCTCCGCGTGGCGCACGGTCGCGACGGCGTGCTGGCGGCGATTCGTGCCTACGTGGCCACGAACCCCGACGACCAGTGGGTCGTCGGCAGCGGCTGGTCCATGGCCGACTTCGAGAACGGCACGCCCCGTCGCGAGGATCTCGACGCGATCATCCCGGATCGACCCGCGTTCTTCCCGAATCGCGACGGGCACTCGACGTGGGTCAACAGCCGGGCGCTCACCCTCGCCCGGATCGATCGGGACACGGCGGACCCCGCCGACGGACGGATCGAGCGCGATCCGGACGGGACACCGACGGGGACGCTCCACGAGGGCGCCGTGCGCGCGGTCGAGCGCCTGATGCCCGAGGCCACGGCCGACCTGATGGCCCACGGCCTGCGGATCGCCCAGGACTATCTCCATTCGCTCGGGATCACCGCCTGGCAGGATGCGATCGTCCGGCCCGAGGACCAGGCTGTCTATCGCGCCGCGGCCGAGGCCGGCTGGCTGACTGCCCGGGTCGAAGGAGCGATGTGGTGGGATCGCGAGCGCGGCGACGAGCAGGTCGACGAGCTGATCGAGCGATCCCGGACCGGCTCGTTCGGGCGGCTCCGGGTGAACAGCGTGAAGCTGATGCAGGACGGGGTCCTCGAGACGTTCACCGGCGCGATGATCGATCCGTACCTCGATGGGCAGGGCGGGACGACGACCAGGCGCGGGATCAGCTTCATCGATCCCGAGCGCCTGCCGGGCTGGGTGACCCGGCTCGACGCGGCCGGGCTCCAGCCGCATTTCCACGCGATCGGCGACCGGGCCGTCCGCGAGTGCCTCGACGCCGTCGAAGCCGCCCGGTCGGCCAACGGCCGGACCGACACCCGCCCGCATATCGCCCATATCCAGGTCATCCACCCCGACGACATCGCCCGGTTTGCGACCCTCGACGTCGTGGCCAACGCCCAGCCGCTGTGGGCGTGCCACGAAGGCCAGATGGACGTCCTCACGATTCCCTTCCTGGGGCCCGAACGGACGACCTGGCAGTACCCGTTCCGCTCGCTCCTGTCGGCCGGGTCCCGACTCGCGATGGGCTCGGACTGGAGCGTGTCGACGCCGAATCCGCTCGAGGAGATGGAGGTCGCGGTCACCCGGGTCTACCCGGAGAGCCGCGGGTCGACCGCGCCGTTCCTGCCCCGGCAGGCGCTGACGCTCGACCAGGCGATCCGGGCGTTCACGGCCGGATCGGCCTACGTGAACCACCTCGACGCCGAGACGGGCACGATCGAGGTCGGCAAGCTCGCCGATCTGTCGGTCATCGACCGCGACCTGTTCGCGCCCGACGCGGGTCCGATCGGCGACGGCCGAGTGCTCGGAACCTTCGTCGGCGGCGTGGCGGTCTTCGAGGATCCCACGCTCGGTTGACGCGGCCTGCGCCGGCCCCGGATCGGTCCGTCAGCGCGGCGTACGCGCCATGGGCCGGATGACGTAGGCGAATTGTGGTCGCGCGACGGTGGGTGCGGAACCCGCCACGTCTGATGATCTCGTCGTGATCCCGAGTGACGGGATCGGAAAGGAGAGATCAGACGTGAACAGCCTCAGCCACCTCTACGTCGCGGCTCACCAGAACGAGATGCTCAACCTCGCCGCGAACGAGCGACTCGCCCGGACGCAGCCCGCCACCGAGCGCCCGATCCACCTCGGCGCCGCGCTCAAGAGCGTCTGGTCGCTCCTGAGCGGCCCGGCCGAGCGGCCGATGACGTCCCGACCCTGACCAGCGACCCATACCGGGGCTGACCTCCACAGCCTCCTCCGCTCCCTCCTCCACGCGAACGCGTCCGTCCTCCGGCGGGCGCGTTCGGCGTTTCCGGAGATGTCGTCGGGGCCATCACGATTCCAGGTCGGACGGACGGTCGACGTCGTGGAGCGTCGCTGCATCGGGGTCGAGCGGGCGCCAGGCGGCCTCATCGATGATCCGGGTCGGCAGGCGCTCCAACAGGCTCCGCAGGCTCCGCTCGCCGTCGGCGACCAGGCGTCGGGCGACATCGGTCCCCGATCCGGTCCGGACGACCGCCGGCAACGGCTCGCCACGACCGCGCCGTTCGAGGATCACGGCACCGAACGCCTCGTCGGCCGTGACCAGGGTCCGGAGCATCAGGCGGAGGACGTCGGCCCGCAGGCTCGGCATGTCGCCGCCGACCACGAGGGCGATCGGCTGGTCGACCGCCTCGAGCCCGGCCAGGAGCCCGACGAGCGGTCCACCGTGCAGCTCGGGATCGGCGACGAGCCGGAGCGGCCGATCGATCGGAGCCGGCACGCGATCGTCACCCGGGGCGACGACCACCACGATTTCGACCGCGACGGCCGCGAGCGCGGCCACGGATCGATCGAGCAGCGTCGCGCCCTCGACGCGGGCCGCGAGCTTGTCGGACCCGTAACGGCTCGATCGCCCACCGGCGAGGACGATCCCGCTGGCGGCGACGTCCAGCGGAGCGGTCATCGGGGCGCGCCCGCGGGGCTCGCGGCGTCCGCCGCGGCGAGCTGCGGCGCCCGCGGTCCCGGCACGTGGCCGGCGGGGGTCCGCCGCAGGATCGCCCGTCGATCGAGGTCCTCGAGGAGGGCCATGACGTACTTCCGGCTCGTTCCCGTCGCGTCGCGGTAGGCGGCGGGCGTCAGGGGGCCGCCGCGGGCCAGCTCGATGGCGCGCGCGGCCAGGTCCCGCCAGGCCGGGAACGCCCAGGCCAGGTCGTCGTCCAGCCGGACGATCCGGTTCGCCTGCTCGAGGAGGCGGATCCCTTCCGGCGGACAGCCGGCGGCGCGGGCGGCCGAGGTCAACGGCGGCGGGCTGACCGTCGAGAGCGCCGCGACGAGACGATCCATGGCGGTCGCGAGCGCCGGGGACGGGCCGACCGCGGCCACACCCGCTGGCCGGACGCGGTCCGCGTCCCGGCTCAGCCGATCGGCGCCGATGAGGTCGTCGAGCCGGCCGGCAACGATTCGATGGGCCGCATCGCCGGCGGCGGCACCGGGAGGTCCGATCGTGCCGACCCGGCGGCGGAGCTCCACCTCGCCCGCCCGGACCAGCTCGGAGATCCGGATCCCGGGCCGTCCCTCGACCGCGGCCAGGAGCACGTCGTCGATGGCGGCGGCCACGTCCGGGGCGATCCCCGGCGAGGAGTCGAGCACCACGCCGTGCAGCTCGGCGCGAGCGCTTCGCCACGCGTCCGAGCCGGCGCCAGCCGTGGCCAGGGCGCGCAGCCGCTCGACGGTCGTTCGACGTCTCGCGATGCCGCGAGCCGGTTGCGGATCGAGGACGCGACCGCCGGCCAGGGTCTCGACCGGCGACGGGCGGCGGACGACGAAGCGATCGCCCGGCGCGACGGCGATCGGGCGATCGAGCCGCAGGATCGCCGATCCTTCGCCGCCGTCGAGGTCGACCCCGTCGCGGCCGCTCCGCCCGACGACGCCGGCCACCCGTGCGGTTCCGAGATGGACGGCGATCCGTGTCCGGTCTGCCGGCAGGCCGGGGCCACGGCCCGCGGCGGAGGCGGTCCCCGCTCCGAACGCGGTGGCCCGCCGGAGCGCGACGAGCCATCGGTCCGACGCGACGACCCTCGGATCGGTCGTCAGGACGGCGCCCCGCCCGAGGCCGTCGACGCCGTCGCCGGCGACGTTCAGCGCCACCCGTCCGGGGCCCGCCCGATCGACGGCCCGACCGTGGATCTGGACCTCGCGAACCCGGATGCTCCGATCGGCCGGGCCGGGGACGACGCGCAAGAGCGTACCGCGCTCGATCGGCGTGCCGCGGAGCGTCCCGGTGACGACCGTCCCCCGGCCGCGGATCGAGAAGGCCCGATCGATCGCGAGACGGCTGCCCGCGTCCGGGATGTCGCCGGCCGATCGGATCGCGATCCGATCGCGGAGGTCGACCAGCGCCGTGACGAGCGCCGCGAGCCCCTCGCCGGTCGTCGCCGAAACCGCCAACACGGGGACACCGCCCAGGGTCGTCGACGCGACGAGAGCGCCGGCGGCCGCGACGACCTCGGCGACGCGCTCGGGACCGGCGACGTCGGACTTGGTCACGACGATGAGCCCGTCGTCGATCCCGAGCGCGTCGAGCAGCTCGAGATGCTCGCGGGTCTGGGCCCGCGGACCGTCGTCGGCCGCGATCACCAGCATCGCGGCGTCGATCTCGCCCGCGCCAACGAGCATGTTGCCGACGAGCCGGTCGTGCCCGGGAACGTCGACGAAGTCGAGCTCCGTCCCGTCGGGCAGGGTCAGGTGGGCG
>DATAIW010000341.1:0-2337 GCA_036262455.1 Candidatus Limnocylindrales bacterium
GCTGTTCGTGACCGAGGCGTACAAGCTCGTCAACGACTTCCAGCTGTACGGCGTCGCGGCGGCCTTCTCGGTGATCCTCTTCTTCCTGCTTCTCGGGATCACCCTGGTCACCAACCGGTTGGCACGGGCGACCGCGAGCTATTCCGAATGAACAGGCTCAGCCACGACGCCCGAGGGAGGAAGCGATGACCGCCGTTGCCGGCGCCAAGACGGCCCGTCCCGCGGCCGTGGCGCGGAAGCGAAGATCCAGCCGTGGACGGATGAGTGGCAGGCAGCAGATCCTGCTCCAGATCCTGTGCCTGCTGATCACCGCGACCGTGCTCTTCCCGATTCTCTGGATCTTCTCGCTGGCGCTCGATCCACGGAACGTTTCCCGGCCGGACGGCCTGATCCCGCCCGGCGCCTCGCTGGCCGCATTCGCCCGGGTGATCGAGAGGCCCACCAGCGACAACATCGGCCTGCTGGAGCTGGCCCGCAACAGCTTCATGCTCGCGAGCAGCGTGGCGCTCTTCTCGGTCCTGATCGGCGTCCTGTCCGCCTACGCCTTCTCCCGCCTCCGGTTCCGCGGCCGGGAGGTCCTGATGATCGTGATCCTCGGGGTGCTGATGCTGCCGGCCGTCGCCACGATCGCCCCCCTGTTCATCATGCTCAACGGGGTGAAGCTGGACCTGCCGATCCTCGGTCACGTGGCGCTCCGGACGTCGCTCATCGGGGTCGGGCTGGCGGTCGTGTCGGGGACGCTGCCGTTCGCGATCTGGAACCTCAAGGGCTATCTCGACACGATCCCCAAGGAGCTCGAGGAAGCGGCGGCCGTCGACGGCTGCACCCGCAACCAGACGTTCTTCAAGATCGTCCTGCCGCTCGCCACGCCCGCCCTGGCGGTCACCGGCTTCCTCGGCTTCATCGCCGGCTGGACCGAGTTCTACTTCGTCTCGATCTTCCTCAACGACCCGAGCCAGGGGTTCACCCTGTCGCTCGCCCTCAACAAGATGGTCGGGGCGTTCGGGCAGACGCCGTGGTCGGACTTCGCCGCCTTCTCGATCCTGTTCGCGGCACCGGTCTCGATCGTGTTCTTCTTCTTCCAGAAGTACATCGTCGGCGGCCTGGCGGTCGGCGGGGTCAAGGGCTGAGCGGATCGTCGCCCGGCGGGACGGCCGGGACGGCCGGGACACCACGCGACGGGCGCTCCGCCGCGGGCCATGAGGACCTTCAGCACTCGACAGCGAGCGTCGGGCGGGCGATCATCGGGCCAGCGACTGACGATCCACCGACGTCGGTGGATCGGGTCGTCCCAGAGGGAGGTCGACATGCCCTTCCCGTTCCTGCCGGGTGGCGTCATCGTGGCGGCGACCGTGCTGATCGGCGCGCTGACGGCATTCGGGCTCGTGCTCCGGGCGATGGACCGGGCGGTCCTCGGGCTCCGCGACATGGCCGTGTCGAGCCTCGTGTCCGGCCTGCGCGGGTGGAGCAACGGCCGTCAGGCCTCGGCGGGCATGGAGTCACCGCGCTCGACGACGAGCCCGTGGTCCGTCGCGAGTCGACCCGAATCCGTGCCGGCTCCCCGGGCCGCGCCGGCGGGCCGCCCCGAGACCTTCGATCCGCCCGAGATGATCGACCTCGGCAGCCGTCCGATCGAGGAGCCCGTTCGCCGTCGCCGCTGACAGTCGACGCCCCGTCGGGACGCCCTCTCCGGTCGGCGGCGCGGTCCCGGCTTGTCGGCGTCGTCGCCATCGTCGCCGCGCTCGTCGCAGCCTGCTCGCCGGCGCCCGGCTCACCGCCGCCGTCCGTCGGCCCGAGCGGCGGCGCGTCGAGCGCGAGTGCGTCGGCCGGGGCATCGGCCGCTGCCGGCGCCCCGCCGAGCTGCCCGCCGGTTTCCGCCACGAGCGCGACCGCGCCTGCAGGACTCGGTCAGCCCGGCTGGTGGCACGGCCGCGTCTTCTACGAGATCTTCGTCCGGAGCTTCGCCGACTCCGACGGTGATGGGATCGGCGACCTGCGCGGCCTGACGGCCCATCTCGACGCCCTCAACGATGGCGATCCTGCGACGAGCGACGACCTCGGCATCGGCGGGATCTGGCTGATGCCGATCGCCGCATCGCCGAGCTACCACGGCTACGACGTCACCGACGAGCGGGCGGTCGAGCCAGACTACGGCACGATCGATGACCTCAAGGCGCTCGTCGCGGCGGCGCACGCGCGGGGGATCGCGGTGATCAGCGACCTCGTCCTCAACCACACGTCCGACCAGAACCCGTGGTTCACCGATTCGCTGGCCGGGACCGGCCACGAGGACTGGTACATCTGGTCGGCCACGAACCCGGGCTACGGCGGGCCCGA
>DATAIW010000342.1:0-4176 GCA_036262455.1 Candidatus Limnocylindrales bacterium
CTCGATGGCGGCGTGCTGCCGAGCCCGGCGAGGAGGCCGGAGTCAGCCGCGCTGGAGCCTGGCCGCCCGGAGGCGAGGGCGGCGAACATCCCGAGGCCGAGACCACCGAGGATCGCGAGGATTCCGAGCGCGACGACGGCAGCGCGACTCATCGGACGGTGAGCGGGTCGATCATGCGTTGAGCCCCTCGAAACGGCCGCCGTGACGGACGCGATCCGGACCGGTGTCGGCGCGCCTCGCGGCGGGACGGTGACGGCGTCGCGGGCGCAGCATACGCTGCGGCCGCCTGCCGGGCACTCGACGGGTCGGCCGGCCGGTTCGTGACGGCGCCGGTGGAGCACGGTACGCTGACAGCCGACGTCCCGCCGGGCAACCCGGACCGATCACGCGTGGGAGAACGAACCGATGGCCGAGCGAGACACCCCCGAGCCGACGAGCGACGACACCCTCGCCGGTGCCGAGGCCGACGCTGCTCGCGAGGCGGCCGACGAAGCGGCGCGCAAGACGATCACACCCAGGGCCCGCACCAGCGGCAAGCGTCCCGGCCGGGCCTCGAGCGCGAAGCCCGCGGCCGCCAGGTCTGCGCCGGCGGCCGCGCCATCCGCGCCATCCGCGCTATCCGCGTCGGCCTCCGCCGCGATGCCGCCCACCGCGCCGACGACGCTCCCCGTCGAGTTGCCACGGAACGTGTCGGGCGAGACGATCAGCGTGAGCCAGGGCGGCCTCGACGCGGTGAGCGCCACGAGCATCGACGTGCATCAGGGCGGCATCGGCCGCGCCCGGGCAACCGACATCGCCGTCACCCAGGGCGGCGTCGGCGCGGCTCGGGCGGACCGCGTCTCGGTCGAGCTCGGCGGGATCGGCGCAGCGCTGACCGGCGAGCTGACGATCACCCAGGGCGCGGCCGGGACGGTCGTTGCCCGCGACGCCCGGATCGAGCAGTCGATCGTCCGCACGCTCGTCGCAAACGTGGTCCATTTCGAACGCCCGAGCGGCGTCCTGTTCCTCATCGCCCGCAAGGTCGACGGCAACGTCAAGGTGCTCCTCGACTGGCGCGGTGCCGTTGCCTTCGGGGCCGCGTTCGGGGTCATCACGTCGCTGTTCCGCCGCCGCCGCCGCTAGGACCGGTTTCCGGGTCGCCCTCGGCTATACTCGCGGCCCGATCCGACCCCGAGCCGCCCGGCGGCGGCCATCCACCTGGAGCCTTCGACTGCCCGTGATCGATCCTTCTGCGCGCGTCCACGCGACCGCCGACATCGAACCTGACGTCCAGATCGCGTCGGGCACGAGCGTCGACCAGCGAACGAGGATCGGTGGCGGCGCCCGCCTCGGTGCCGACTGCAGCGTCGGCCGCGACGTGTTCATCGATGCCGCCGTCGTGATCGGCGACCGGGTCCAGGTCCACCATCGGGCGATGATCTATGAGGGCGTCGGCATCGCCGACAGCGTGTTCATCGGGCCAGGCGCGATCCTGACCAACGACCGCTACCCGCGCGCCGTCGCCTCCACCGGCGACCTCGCCCGGGCCGCCGACCGACCGATCGTCCCGAGCACGCTGGCCGAGGGTTGCACGATCGGTGCCGGCGCGGTCGTCGTCGCCGGCGTGGCGATCGGGTCCTGGGCGATGGTCGGAGCCGGGGCGGTCGTCACCCGCGACGTCCCGAACCACGCGCTCGTCGTCGGCAGCCCGGCCCACCGGATCGGCTGGGTCTGCGCCTGCGGCGCGCGTCTCGTCGACAGCAAGGGCGATCCGATGGCCGCCGAACCCGGCCGCTACGCCGCCCACCAGGAGCTCATCTGCCCGTCATGCGGCCGGACGTACGCCTACATCGCCGACGCCGAGACGCTCGATGAGCGGAGTGGACCGAGGCAGGGCGCCCCCGCCTGATCGCCGGCCCTTTCCGGGCCGCGTCAGCCCCGCCCGAGCGACACGTAGCGCAGGCCGGCGGCCATGACCCGGTCGGCCGGAAGGATGTCCCGGGTGTCATACACCAGTTCGCCTGCCATCCGCGCCGCGAGATCGGTCCAGTCGAGATCCGCGAACTCGGGCCATTCGGTCGCGACCAGCACGGCGTCGGCGCCCGCGACCGCGTCGACGACGGTGTCGGCCGTCATCAGCTCCGGGTCCGCTCGCCGAGCCTTGGCGATCGCCCGCGGGTCGGTCCCGACGACGGTGGCACCGGCCTCGCGAACGTAGCGAGCGAGCGACAGGGCCGGCGATTCACGGACGTCGTCGGTGTTCGCCTTGAACGCCAGGCCGAGCAGCGCGATCCGGGCGCCGGCGAGACCGCGGCCCGAGCCGCCGGCCGGGGCGCGGTCGTCGCCGTTCCCGAGGAGCGCCCCCAGCCGCGCCACGATCGCCCGCTGGTGCGTCTCGTTCGACCGGCTGACCGCCTCGATCAGCGGGGTCGGGATCCCGCGCGCCGCCGTGATCAGCGACAGGGCGATCGCCTGCTCGGGGAGGCACGAGCCGCCATAGCCCGGGCCGGCGGTCAGGAACGAACGACCGATCCGCGGGTCGAGCCCGATCCCGTCGGCGACGGTGTCGACGTCCGCCCCGATGACGTCGCAGATCCGGGCGAGCTCGTTGGCATAGGCAACCTTGGCGGCGAGGAACACGTTGGTGGCGAGCTTGATGAGGGCGACCGAACGCGCGTCCGCGACGAGGGTCGGCGCAACGATCCCGGCGTAGAGGTCGAGCACGGCCTTCGCCGCGGCCTCGTCGCGCGGCTCGATCCAGCCGACGACCAGGCGGTCCGGTCGATCGAAGTCGGCGAGGGCAGAACCCTCGCGCATGAATTCCGGGTTCGTGACGATCGCCGGCCGGTCCGGCCGGGTCGCCCCGATCGCGAGGAGGCGCGCCGGGCCGTCGACGGGGAGCGTCGAGCGGACGACGATCGTGTGCTCGGGGCCGGTCTTCTCGACGAGCGTCGCCACGACCCGCTCGACGTTGGCGGTCGAGAGCGGCCCGTCGGGCCCGGTCGGCGTCGAGACCGTCACGATCGAGAATGCGCAATCGGTCGGCGGGGTCAGATCGGTCGTGAAGGTGAGCAGACCGGCGGCGGCAGCCTGGGCGATCGCCTCCTCGAGGCCAGGCTCGAACACGGGCGGGACGCCCTTGGCGAGGCCGGCGATCCGGGTCTCGTCGATGTCGGCGACGGTCAGGCGATGACCGAGCCGGGCGAGTCCGACGGCGGTCACGAGGCCGACGTGGCCCGCGCCGATCAGGAACAGATGCATGGGTGCTCCCGGGACATGGGTGGGAGTCCCATTCTATCGTCGGCCGGACGGCGACCGGCCGGGCGGACCGGCCGGGGCGACTCGGGTACGCTTCGGCGACCAATGACCCCTCCGCTGTCCGCATCCGGCTCCTCCGTCACGCTCGTCCGGTGAAGGTCGCGATCGTCGCCGCGAACACGTTCCAGTACGATGCCCGCCAGCTCCGCTCCGCTGCCGCGCTGACCTCCGACGGCCACACCGTCACCCTCGTCGGGCTCGCCGGCCCGGGCCTGCCGACACGCGAGCGGCTCGATGGGGGGATCGAGCTGCGCCGGGTGGCTGTCGACGGAACGATCGCGAGCGCGTTCCGGCCGCTTCCACCCGCCGGCCGTCGCGCGGTCGCCCGGTTGCTCGGCATCGACCCGACCGCGACCGCCCTGCCGCCGGGCCGTCCACGCGGTCTCGACCGCCTCCGGGCTCCGTTCCGCCGCGTCGCCGAGATCCTCGCCCATGCCCGCCGCGTCGGGCCGTGGAGCGCGGCCGTCGTCGCGGCCGTCCCCGACGCCGACGTCTTCGCCTGCAAGGCCCTGATCGCCCTGCCCGTCATCCGCGCCGCGGCCCGTCGGACGGGCGGCCGGTTCGTCTACGACATCGCCGACATCCACACCGAAGCCGCTCGCCTGGCGCGGATGCCGGGCTGGTTCCGGGCCCTCGTCCGCGGCCGCGAGCGACGCTGGATGCGGGAGGCCGCCGGGCTCACTGCGGTCAGCCCGGACGTCGCCGACGAGGTCGTCCGCCTGTTCGGGGTCGCCCGCCCGACCGTCGTCCTGAACTGTCCGCCGGCGTGGCGGCCCGGCGAGGTCCTGCCCGCCCCGACCGGGCGGCTGCGAGCGCTCGCGATCGTTCCGTCGACTGCCACCCGGCGCAGCTCGATCCCCCCATCGAGCCGCTCGCGTG
>DATAIW010000343.1:0-1513 GCA_036262455.1 Candidatus Limnocylindrales bacterium
GGGATGGAGTCCGGGTCGCAGATCGTCGGTGTCGTCGCGCGGCTGGAAGCGGAGAAGGGCCACCCGACGCTGCTCGACGCGTGGCCCGGCGTCCTGCGCGCCGTCCCCGACGCCTACCTGCTGATCGTCGGCGAGGGGAGCCGCCGCGACGCCCTCGAGGCGCAGGCGCGCGAGTTGCGGATCGCCCATCGGATCGTCTTTACCGGACGCCGTGACGACGTGCCGGCCGTGACCGCGGCCCTCGACGTCGCGGTCCTGCCGTCCTATCGCGAGGCGCAGGGGCTGACCATCCTGGAGGCGATGGCACTCTCAAGGCCGGTCGTCGCGTCCAACGTCGGCGGCATCCCGGAGATGGTCGAGGACGGCGTCACCGGGATCCTGGTCCCGCCCCACGACGCCGAGGCGTTGACGACCGCCATCGTCCGGCTGCTGACCGACCACCCGTATGCCGACATGCTCGGCCGGGCGGGCCACGACCTGGTCCACGACCGCTTCTGCATCGAATTGATGGTCCAGGCCGTCGAGTCCATCTACGACGAGGGCGCCGGTATCGTGCGCCCGAGCGAGGTCGCCGCCGCCGTCTGAGCGACGGGCCGTCGCCTGCGCGTCGCCCTGCGGCCACTGGACAGCCGTGGGCCTGCGTCAGCCGGCCGGTGCGACCACCTCACGCGTCGCCTCGAGGAGCCGACGCGCCCAACCGACCGAGGATCGGGCACGCTCGGACGAGACGATGAGGACTCCGTACTGAGCGTCGTCCTTGAGCGCGAGGAGACGGCTGAGATCGCGAGCCATCGCCTCGCCGTTCGGCGCAATGGTGCGGACGAGCGCGACGGCCTCTTCATGGTTCTGCCCGCGGGCGCGACGGCCGAGCGCGACGCAGCACGCGGCGTCGGCCGCGGCGATCCCTGCGAGGACGGCGAGCGACGCCGCCACGCTTGTGAGTGCGAGAGCCGGGTCGTCCGACTGGTCAAGAACGAGATCGGCGACGACGAGGAACGACTCCGCGTGGCGGAGCCGGAGGGTCGCGTCGGCGCGGTCGCACGTCGCCGTTCGGCCAATTCGGCGAGGACTCATGACCTGGCCACGACAGCGAGGTTGTCGATGAGCGAGCGGAGTGGCTCGCCCGCGAGGAGGACCTCGTCGCGGAGCCAGTTCTCGACGAGCGGATCGTGGGCCGCGAGGTGCTCACGGAGCCGGGCTCGGCCGATGTCGAACGCCTGGCACCGGTTGCCCGTCCAGGCCACGACCTGGTCGCGGAGGGTATCGATCTGCGTCTCCCAGGTCTCGTCTCCCTCCGCCACGTCGTCAGGGCGGACGATCAGCATGTCAATGTCGCTCTCCGCGCCTCCGTCGCGTCGCGCGGCACTACCGAACAGCGACACGTGGAGGGGGGCGACCTCCCAGCCGGCGACGACCTCGCGGATACGCCCCAGGAGACCACTTCGGAGGCCGACGAGAGCCTCGAGCATCGGCCATGCGAGGTGTGATCGGTTCGCAACGTACAGGGTCGCGT
>DATAIW010000344.1:0-8484 GCA_036262455.1 Candidatus Limnocylindrales bacterium
ACCCGACCCACCCCTATCTGTACGTGAACTTCACCGATCGCAACGGGAACACGGCGATCGACCGTTTCACGGTCAGCGCCAACCCCAACGTGGCAAGCCATGCCAGCGGCCTGCGGCTCCTGACGATCGCCCAGCCGTACAGCAACCACAACGGCGGGAACCTCGCATTCGGTCCGGACGGTTACCTGTACATCGGGATGGGTGACGGCGGCAGCGCCGGCGATCCGGGCAACCGCGCCCAGAACATCAACTCGCCGCTCGGCAAGATGCTCCGGATCGATGTCAATCACGGATCCGGGACGCGCCACTACCGGTCCCCGGCGACCAACCCATACGTCGG
Organism: Candidatus Limnocylindrales bacterium; assembly: GCA_036262455.1. Classification (GTDB taxonomy): domain Bacteria; phylum Chloroflexota; class Limnocylindria; order Limnocylindrales; family CSP1-4; genus CF-46. The sequence goes on from DATAIW010000344.1 coordinate 341, forward strand.
GCGGACCGGCCTCGACGAGATCTGGTCGCGCGGGCTCCGCAATCCGTGGCGCTGGTCATTCGATCGCCTGACGGGCCAGCTCTGGATCGGCGATGTCGGCCAGAGTCGCTGGGAGGAGGTCGACCGATCGAGCGCGCACGGCACGACCCCGGCCGGGCGGGCCGTCAACTACGGCTGGAACGTCCTCGAGGGTCGAGCTTGCTACAAGCCCGCCACCGGCTGTTCGACCAGCGGCAAGCAGCCGCCGCAGACTGTCTATGGCCACGCCGTCAGCGGCACCACCAACTGCGCGGTCACCGGCGGCTTCGTCTATCGCGGCTCGGCCTATCCCGTCCTCGCCGGCGGATATGTCTTCGGCGACTACTGCTCGGGACGGATCTGGGTGATGTCGCCGCTGGCCACGGCGCCGGTGACGGCGACCCTCGTCCGCGATGCCACGGCGGGCCCGCACCTGGCGATCAGCTCGTTCGGTGAGGACGAGGCGGGCGAGCTGTATGTCTGCGACCTGGCCGGCGGCGCGATCTACCGGGTCACCGCCAGCGCCAGGCCCTGAGGCGCCGCCGTCGAGTGGCGCGGTCGAGGGGCGCGGTCGAGGGGCGCGGTCGAGGGGCGCCGGCCCGGCCGACGCCGGCCTGCTCGTGCCGGGTCGAGCCCGGGCCGGGAATCAGCCCTCGCCCCGGAAGTCGCGCCACGCGGCTGCCACGAGTTCCGGATCGGCGAAGAGCTCGTAGGCCGTCTGGGCGACGAGGGTGGCGGCGAGCAGTGTCGTGGCGTCCGCGGCCGGCGTCACAGCGGCGTCGCGGAACAGGATCGAGTGGCCTGGCGTGCCCTCCGGCGCGATCGACAGCTCGGGGTGGATCGTCGGGCAGACCCAACTGACGTTGCCCATGTCCGTGCTCCCGGAGTTGCCATCCGGACCCTGGTCGACGATCCCGTAGGCCGCGGCGTTGGCCACCCACCGGGCTTCGAGCGTGGCGTTCGGCTTCATGGTCATCGCGCCACCGCTGAAGGAGATCTCGACGGTGGTCTCGGTCGCGAGCGCCGCCGCATCGACGAGGGAGCGGAAGCGGGTCTTCATCACCTCGTAGTAGGCCTGGTCCGGGCTGCGCAGCATGAACCACGCCCGGGTCCGCTCGGGGATGATGTTGGCCGCCGTCCCGCCCTCCTGGATGATCCCGTGGACACGGGCTTCGGTCCGGAGTTGCTGACGCCACAGCCCGACCGAGCTGAACAGCAGGATCATCGCGTCGAGGGCGTTCCTGCCCCGCCAGGGATCGGCCGCGGCATGGGCCTGCAGGCCGTGGAAGACGACGTCGACATCCTCGGATGCGAGGGGCTGCGACTCGACGTGATTGCGGTCGCACGGATGGAAGAGCAGGGCGGCGTCGACACCGTCGAACAGGCCGTCATCGATCATCGTCTTCTTGCCGCTCCCCCGTTCCTCGGCCGGCGTGCCGAGGAACACGATCTCGCCGGGCAGCTCGTCGGCGACGGCTGCGAGGGCGATCGCGGCGCCGACACCGGACGCGGCCATCGTGTTGTGACCGCAGCCGTGTCCGAGGCCCGGAAGCGCGTCGTATTCGGCCAGGATGCCGATCCGCGGACCGGCACCTCCCCGCCCGCCGGCGCGGGTGGCCCGGATCGCGGTGGCGAGCGATCCCGCCGGGTGCTCGACGGCGTATCCGTGGCCGCGCAGAACCGTGGCGACCCAGGTGGCGGCCTGGACCTCCTCGTATGCCGGTTCGGGGTGGGCGTGGATGCGGTGCGAGAGCTCGATGATCTCGGTCCGCGCGGCGTCGACGGCGGCCGCGATCCGAGCCTTGGCGTCTTCGTGCGGGCCGGCCGGCATGAACGCGGCCAGGGCGCCCGTCGGGGCCGTCCCCGCGGGGCCGGCATCGTCATCCGGGGCATCGTCATCCGGGGCGGTGGCAGGCGGGTCGACAGAGGAACGATTCACGCGACCTCCCTTGGGGCAGCCAGGCCGCTCCTCGTGGTCAGCGCTCCACGGACAGGACGGCCTCGGCGAGGACGACGAGGGCCAGGATGAACAGGGCGAGGGCCGGGACGAAGGCCCCTTGCAGGCGGAGGATGACGAACACCGCGGTCACGACAGCAACCCAGGCACCACGTCTGACGGCCCGGGTCCAGTCGCCACGATAGGCGATCCGTCGGTGTCGGGCGAAGATCGCGAGCCAGAACAGGGGCACGACCGTCAGGCCGATCGCCAGTCCGATCAGGAGCGCACCGACGAACCCGGCGGCCGGATCGAGCCGCGGGTCCCGCGTGGTCACGACGAGAGCCACGAGGATCCACACGACGCCGGCGCCGGCGAAGAACCCGAGATTCGTCAGTCGATCGCGCGCTTCCATCACGAGGGAGTCTAGGGTGTTCCACGCGATGCCCGGCCAGCGCCCGGGCTCCCCGTCGTTCGCGCCAAGGTCCGGTTCATCGAACCCGAGAGTGAGCGATGCGTCCTCCGCGGTCACGGGATGCGTGCCGCGTCGGGCGTCGGCCGCACCGCGTTCACGAGGTCCTCGGTCCGCATCGGCTTGACGAGGACCTCGTCGACGATCGACGGATGACCGCGCGCGGCTTCGGCCCGGGCCAGGTCGCCGGTCATCATCACGATTCGGAGCGTCGGCCTCAGGGCGAGGAGCCGGGCGGCGAGTTCGACGCCGGTCATTTCGGGCATCTCGATATCCGTGACGACGACGGCCGGTCGGACCCGCCCATCGGCGACGAGCCGCAGCGCTTCCCGCCCGCTCGCGGCCACGGCGACCTCGAAACCGGCCAGGGTGAGGGCGCGGGCGACGTAGGCCCGGATCAGCGGCTCGTCATCGACGACGAGCACGGCGAGGCCGCCGACCGGGTCGGACGTTGTCTGCACACCCGCAGGTCGCTGCGTCGAGCCGCCGCCCATCGGCGATCTGGTCCTCCGTGCCCGAGAGGGTCGTCGATTCTGCCGGCCGACGTGGCTGGCGGTGCATGCTCGCACCGCGGCCGGGGGTCGCCAATCGGGCGAATGCCCTATCGGGCGGCGACCCGGTCCCCGTCGCCGCCGTTCGCGCTCGAACTGTCCGGTGCCGCGAGATGCGACTCGAGCTCGTCGAGCGATGCCAGCTCGAGGTCCGGATCGCGCGACCCGTCGCGCTCGCTGATCGGAAGGGGCGACTCGTCCGATCGTGCGAGGAGCCAGGCCGTTCGCCATCCGACGGCCCTCGCACCGACGATGTCGGCAGCCCAGTCGTCGCCGACATGCAGGATCGACCCGGGATCCGGGTTGCCCATTGCCGTCCGCGCCGCCTCGAAGATCGCCGGCTGTGGCTTGATCGTCCCGACCCGCTGGCTGACGACGATCGCTCGAAGGTGTGGCGACCAGCCGTGGGCCTCGGCGAAGCGGTCGATGGTTGCCGCCAGCGGCCAGTTCGACAGGATGGCCAGGTCGCGATCGGCGGCCAATCGACCGAGCATGGCGGCGACCGCGGGCGACGCCGGCAACCCGTCGACGAAGGCCCGGCTGTATTGCTCGACGCCCCATTCCACGGCCGCGCCATCCGCATGCTCGGCGGCCCGGGATTGGTCCCAGCGCTCGTCCGGGCCCGGCGGATCCATGCCACGTAGCCTGGCGAACACGCGGATCAGTCGTTCGGCGAGGTCGACCTCGCGGAACTGCGGCACCTCCTCGCGGAACTGCCGCTCCCGCTCCTCGGCCCAGGCCGCCAGGAAGGCGGTCCGCTCGAGGTCAGGCCATCGCTCGCAGATCGCGTCGGCCGTGAGCTCGACGACTCGACGGAGGGCCGATCGGCTGACCGGCACGAGGGTATTGCCGAAGTCGAAGGTGATCGCGGTGATCCCCGCGAGCCGCTTCGTCACACCGCCACGCTGGACGGGCAGATCGTCTTGAACGGGCAGTAACCACAGGTCGACCGGTCGGGCTTCGGGCTGAAGTCGCGGGCGCGGATCCCGGCCGCCGCGGCTGCGATCTTCTGCCGACCCCTGGCCAGGCGCTTCGGGTCGACCGCGACCCGCCCGGTCACGCCCGTATCGAGGAAGTGCAGCTGGACCGCATCGGGCAGGCGGCCGGTCAGCGCCTCGTAGCCCATCGCGTAGATCTGGAGCTGGAGCGACTCGCGGGCCCGCTGACGGGCCTTGACCGGATCGCGGACGTCGCTCGTCTTGTAGTCGGTGATCGTGACCTGCTCGCGTCCGGTCAGCTCGAGTGTCGGCGCGACGGTGTCCGCGGACGGGTCCGGCCGATCCCCGGCGTCCACGTCCGCCTGCGGATCCCCGGCCGGTTCGATGTCGACCCGGTCCCACCGGCCCCGGATCCGGTCGCCGCCGAGGGCGAAGCTGAACTCGCGCTCGACGTACGCCGGGATGACAGCACCCGGGACGAGCTGGGCGGCCCGGAAGCGGCGCAGCGTCTCGCGCCCGGCGGCGAGGCGGGCGTCCTCGTGGTCGCGCGACAGGAATCCCTCGTTCGTCCAAGCGGCCTCCAACGCGGCGATGAGCTCGTCCTCGGTCATGACCTCGCCGCGGGCATGACGGCGATGGAACTCCTGCACGGCCCGGTGGAGCGCCGACCCGTAGATCATCGCGTGATGCGGGGGGACCGGAACCCGGACGACGTGACCGAGCTTGTACTTCAGCGGGCAGCTGAGCCAGGCATCGATCCCGGAGAACGAGAGGGTGAGCGGTTCGCCGGTCGGACCGCGCCCGGTCGACGGGCGGACAGGGGTCGAGGTGAGGTTCGCAGCCTCGATCCGATCGATGGCGTTCGCGGCCCGGACGACGGGATCGACCGCGGTCGGCGGCAGGTCCAGCGCCTCGAGGACGAACGGCGACAGCCGGCGGACCCCGACGCCGCCGTAGTCGACCGCGTGCGACAGGATGAGCTCGTCGCGGGCGCGCGTCATCGCGACGTAGAAGAGTCGCCGCTCCTCACGCAGCTGGACCTCCTCGTCCGGTCCGTCGACGACGTCGCCGAGCACCGCCGGCAAGGCGAGGGCGTCGCGCCGATTCGGGATCGGGAAGCGGCCGGCGACGAGACCCGGCAGGTAGACGATCGGGAACTCCAGCCCCTTGGCCTTGTGCACGGTCAGCACGGCGACCGCGTCGGAATCGGGATCCAGATCCGCGGTGGCCGGGTCGTCGCCCGCCTCGATCAAGGTCTGGAGATGCCCGGCCACGAACGTCGCCCGGTCGTCCGCGAGCAGCGCTGACTGCGATCGGACGATGTCGAAGAAGCGAGCGACGTTGCGGAGCTGCTCCTCGGCCCCGACCGTCGCCTCGGCGGCGAGCCGGCTCAGCGTGCCGGAGCGCCGCAGGAACGCGTAGAGGACCTCGCCGGCCGGACGCTCGTGGGCGATGGTCGACAGTTCCCGCAGGTCCGTCACGAGCCGGGCGACCGCCGTCCGCGACGCGGCCGAGATTCGCAGGATCCCGGGCTGGCGGTCGATCTCCTCGATTACCTCCCAGAGCGTCCGGTTGCGCCGCCGTGCGCTGTTCACGATTGCAGTCAGGTCCTCACCACCGAGGTGGTAGGGCTCGCCGGTCGCGACCCCGTAGACGTCGACCGATGATCCGAGATCGGCGATCGCCCGGAGGAAGGCGAGCAGTCGCCGGACCTCCGGCCGGGCGTACAGTCCCGACGTGCCGGAGAACCGCCACGGCACCGCGGCGGCATCGAGGCTGCGCAGGATCGGGTCGGCGTGGCCGTTGGCGCGGACGAGGATCGCGATGTCGCGCGGCGCGGTCCCGGTCGAGATTCGACCCGCGATCTCGGTCGCGATCCGGTCCGCCTCGTCGTGACCGGACGGATGAGTCTCCAGGCGGACGGTCCGCCCGGCCGGATCGATCCCCCGCTCCGCGACCAGGCGCTTGCTGATGCCGGCCTGGACCTCCAGCCGGTCCGGATCGTTGAACCGGACGAGCCGGTGGGCCGCCTCGAGGATCGCGGGTCGCGAGCGGTAGTTGCGCCGGAGGACGACGGTCCGGGCGTTCCGATAGCGGTCGCGGAACCCGAGGATGTTGCTGATCGCCGCGCCGCGGAAGCGGTAGATCGACTGATCGTCATCGCCGACCACCGTCAGGTTGCGGTGGCGGTCGGCGACCAGCGAGACCAGCTCCGACTGGGCGCGGTTCGTGTCCTGGAACTCGTCGACCAGGACATAGCGGAAGCGCGCCTGGATCTCGGCTCGCGCGGCCGGCGAGGTGCGGACGAGTCGCAGGGCCAGGGCGACCTGATCACCGAAGTCGATGCAGCCGTTCGTCTCGAGGAGCTCCTGGTATCGAGCGTAGGCCCGAGCCAGCTCGCGCTGGCGGCCGGCCTCCTCCGCCAGGACCTCGTCGTCCGGCGCTGCTGCTGCCGCGGACGCGAGCCCGTCCGCAAACGCAGCGTATGCCTCCGGCGAGACATCCTCGTCCTTGCACCGGCTGAACAGCGTCGCGAGGGCAGCGAGGAACCGGGTCGGGTCGCCGAGTGGACGGTAGCGCTCCAGCTCGAAGGCGAACAGATGCTCCCGCAGGAAGATCACCGTCTCCGCTCGGCTCAGGACCCGGATATCCGACGGCAATCCGAGCTCGAGGGCGTACTCCCGGATGAGCCGGTCGCCGAACGCATGAAAGGTCCCGATCGTCGTGTCCGTGTAGCCGTACGGAACGAGCTGGTCGACCCGGACCTGCATCTCCGCTGCCGCCTTCTCGGTGAAGGTGAGGGCGAGGATCTCCGACGGCCGCGCCCGGCGGGTCGCGATCAGCCAGGCGATGCGCCGGGTGATGACCTGGGTCTTGCCGGTCCCGGCGCCAGCCACGACGAGCAGCGGGCCGTCGCCGTGCGTCACGGCCTTCAGCTGCTCCGGGTTGAGCCCGCCGAGCAGCGAATCCAGGCCGGCCGGGGGATCACCCGACGGCGTCGTCGGACCATCCGCGAGAAAGCCGTCCCAGACCGGGATCTGCTCGAGGGGAACGGGCTCGCGGCGCGTGCGCGGACGGCTCATCGTGTCATCCAGCGCGGTCGGATCGGGGGCCATGACACGATCATCGTCCGGCCCCGTGTCACCTAGCCTGTCAGGCCGGTCCGGCGACCCGGTCGCGAACGTGCTGGTCGCGTGCCACGGCCGCTTGGCCGGCCTGGGCCAGGCGCAGGGCCTCGGTCTCCTCCTGCGACAACGCGCCGTCCGATCGGCCGGCGCTGACGGCCTTCGCATAGACGCGCGTACCAGTCCGGGAATGGAGGCTGCTCACGATGAAGCCGTTGCCGGCCGCGTCCGTCAGGGCCAGGGCGAAGCTCTGGTTGCCGCCGGTGTCCTCGAACGGGTTGAACCGGACGAGCCCGACCCGCTGGATCGTCCGCCGACCCGTCGCTTCCAGGACCGCCGACCGGGCCGATAGCTCGTCGAGCTCGCGGGCGACCGCGAAGACCTTGTCGAGATGGGTGTCGAGCACCTCGCCGAGGCTGGCGCCGTCGGCGCCGCGGGTGAGCGAATCCAGCCGGCTCCGGAGGCGACCGATCCGGCGCGTCTGGACGATCGTGAGCAGCAGCAGCCCGAGCAGCACGACGGCGAGCCCGACGATGGCGGCTCCGACGAACGGCGCGACGAAGGCATTGAGGTCGATCGCTTGGGTCCTCCGTGCGAGCGTCCGCGGCGAACTCGGGCGACGGGCGGCCCGAGTCTAGCAGGTGATCCTGCACGGTCGATCACCGCGGGCCGGTCGGCGACGGACGGCTGCGGTCCGCCGCGCCGGGCCGAATCGAGCGTGGCCTCGCCGTCGGGCGGCGGCCGATGCTATCCTCCGGCCGCACCCCACGTACCACTCGGAGTTTCCACCGACCGATGGCCAAGCGCTCCCGCCTCGCGGCCCGACCCGGCCAGCGACGACCCCTCCAGCGGCCGGCAGCGCGACCGACCGAACCAACCGACCGTCCGCTCGGCAGCGTGACCCGGGCGGAAGAGGCGCGCGCAGCTGAGCTCGAGGCAGCGATCCTCGCCGAGGAGAAGGCTGCGGACGCATCGCGCCAGACCCGGGAGCGGGCACGCCGGCCGAGCGTCGAATCCGTCGGCGGCGTCAGCTACACCTCCATTCCGCTGTCGGTCCGGGCGGCCGACGAGTACGGCTACGTGAAGCGCGACATCCGGCGGATC
>DATAIW010000345.1:0-3123 GCA_036262455.1 Candidatus Limnocylindrales bacterium
CGATGAACGTCGGCAGCTCGGCCGGGTTGGCGATGTCATCGCGGTTGATGTCGATGATCCCGATCGCGCCGGCCGCCTGGGCCGCCGCGCCCTTGTCGACGAACGCGCAGACGCCGCGCTGGATGGCGACGATCGTGTTCGCGGGCAGGGTCCCGTAGTCGGCCGCCGTGCAGCCGAGGCTGACGACGCCCGGGGCGCTGAAGACGACCTTCAGGGTGCCGCTCACGGGCAGGTTCGGGTAGGCGTTCTGGTTGTTGGCGTTGGTGATGTCGGTGGCGGTGGCGAAGTCGATCACCGCGCCGGGGAACGTCGCGAGGGTGTCCTCCGCGGCGACGCTGATCGCCTGGGTCGCCGCTGCCGGCGAGCCGGTGATGTAGGCATTCGGGCCGGAGTTGCCGGCCGAGGCGACGACGACGACGCCGGCGTCGACGAGGTTGTTCGTCGCGACCGCGTCCGGGTTGTCGTTGCGGCCGAACGACGAGCCGAGCGACATGTTGACGACGTCGATCGCGTCGGCGTGGTGGGCGTTGTAGTCGGCGACCCAGTTGAGGGCGTCGACGACCAGATCGGTCGATCCCTCGCAGCCGAAGACCTTCAGGTCCACGAGGCTGGCCTCGGGCGCGACGCCCGGCCCGATCGCGAACGTGTTGCTGCCGTAGATCGACGCGTTGTAGGGCCCGGCGAAGGTCGAGCCGTCGGCGAGGACGCCCTCACCGGCAGAGGTGCCGGCGACGTGCGAGCCGTGGCCGAAGCAGTCGAGCGGGTCGGGATCCGGCACCGGCGTGACCGAACCGTTGTCACCGGTTGCGTCGTAGCCGTCGCCGGCGAAGTCCCAGCCGGCGATCACCTTGGCGGTCGGGAAGGAGCCGGGCTCGATCACCGTCGAGTCGTTGGCCTCGAAGGCCGCGACCGTTCCCGCGCCGCCGAAGTTGGCGTGGGTGTAGTCGATGCCGGTGTCGATGACGGCGATCGTCTGGCCGGCGCCGGTCACGCCGAGGTCGGTCCACGCGGCGGGAGCGCCGGTGAACGGGACGCTGTTGACGTTGTCGATCGTGTAGGTAGGGACATTCCGGACGGCGGCGACGCCGGGCATCGCGGCAAGAGCCGCGACCGCGCGGCCGGCGATCCGGACCTTGATCCCGTTGTAGGCGTACTGGTACTGGCCGAGGACCTTGCCGCCGGCGCGGACGATGGCCGGCTTGATCTTGTCCTGGCTGGCCTTGAGGGCCTTGGCGGCGGCGACCTGCTGGGCCTTCGTGGCCTTGCCGGTGCTCGCCTGCTTGCCCTTGAGCTGGACCATCACGGTGACCGTCTTGTTGGCCAGCATCGCGGGCCCGATCGACGGATCGATCTTGCTGACGTCGAGCCGCGTGAACTGCCGGCTCGGGGCCGGGGATGCGGCGATCGTGGCCGCGGGCAGGGCGCTGCCGAGCAGCAGCGCCGTCGCACCGACGGCGGTGAGCAGCCTCCGGTTCATGTGCCTCCCTTCAGGCAATGCCTGAATCTCCTCCGTCGCGCGGGCACGGCCCGAACGGCGCCAGCGGCTCCCGACCGCGGGTGGGCGACGTTGCGGACCCCCGTCACGACACTGAACGCCGACCCTCCCGAGGTCGGCGCTTGCGTGTGAGGACCTTACGACCGTCGACCGGTCGGGTCAATTCGGGGTGGTCGCGGAAGGTTCGATCGACCGGAGTTGGCGGTGCGGCGATGCACCACGGCCGTCAGCCGAGCTTGTCGACGAGCTCCTGGACGGCGGCCGCAGAGTGATCGAACGCGGCCTGCTCGTCCTCGGTCAGCTCGATCTCGAAGACCTTCTCCATCCCGCCGCGGCCGAGGACGACCGGCACGCCGACGAACAGGTCGTGGGTCTTGAACTCGCCCTGGAGGAGGACGGCGCACGGCAGCACGCGCTTCCGGTCGCGCAGGATCGCGTCGACCATCTCGAACGATGATGCCGCGGGGGCGTAGAACGCCGAGCCCGTCTTGAGCAGGGCGACGACCTCCGCGCCGCCGTTGGCCGTCCGCGCCTCGAGCGCCTTGACACGATCGGGGGACAGCAGCTCCGTGATCGGGACGCCGGCGACCGTCGAGTAGCGCGACAGCGGGACCATCGTGTCGCCGTGGCCGCCGAGGACGAAGGCATGGGTGTCCGCGACGCTGACGCCCAGCTCGTCGGCGATGAACGACCGGAACCGGGCGGAGTCGAGGACGCCGGCCATCCCGAGGACGCGCTCCCGCGGGAAGCCCGACGCCTTGAAGGCGACATGGCACATCGCGTCGAGCGGGTTGGTGACGATGATCAGGATCGCGTCCGGCGAGTGCTTCGCGGCCTGCTCGACGACCGCCCGGACGATGCCGGCGTTGGTCTGCATGAGGTCGTCCCGGCTCATGCCGGGCTTGCGGGCAATGCCCGAAGTGACGACGACGATGTCGGAGCCGGCGGTGTCGGCGTAGTCGTTCGTGCCGACGATCCGCGAGTCGTGGCCGACGACGGGCGCGGCCTCGGCGAGGTCGAGGCCCTTGCCCTGCGGCAGGCCTTCGACGATGTCGATCAGGACGACGTCGGCAAGGCCCGCCTCGGCGATCCGCTGGGCGGTGGTCGCACCGACATTGCCGGCGCCGATGACGGTGACCTTGTTCCTGGCCATGGCGTGATGGTCCTCGGCTATGGAGCGGGGTTCGGGGGATGTGCGGCCATTCTACGGAAGGTTGCCCTCCGGAGGTCCGGTGCCGGTTGCATTGGCGACCGCACGATGTCCTGTCCGCGGCGACGAGCCGCGACACGCGACGGATCCGGTTGTTCGTCCCGAGCTGCCGATCGACGGATGACGGAGGCGAGAACTGCGGCTCGGGGCAGCTGACGTCGCGAGCTTCCTGCCAGATGGTCGATTGACGATCATGTCGCGACGGGACCGCTGGCCATTCCTGTCAGATGGCACCCGTGGCGTGCAAGAGCCAGCGACGATGGGTGCCGGCGACGGTCCGGGCCCGGTTCTCTGGCGCAGATTCGATCGGCGGCGACGTTCGGTCTCGGCATGTGTCCTGCCAGCGCGGCATCTGGCAGGGATCCGACGGCCCCAGCCGTCCCGTGGCCCGCCACACCGACAAATGGCAGGAAGGCGT
>DATAIW010000346.1:0-5584 GCA_036262455.1 Candidatus Limnocylindrales bacterium
TCCGGCGCGTCGTCCTGTACCACGGCATCCCGGTCCTGGCGGTCCAGAACATCACCGACGTCGGGCACCTCCGCGACGAGCGGTTCGACCGCGGCGAGGACCGGATGCTGGTGGCGGCGGGCCTCGAGCACAAGACCGCCGGCGAGATCGCCGACGCGTACGAGGCGGCCTTCCACGCCGACGCCGCGCTGCTCAACCTGCTGCCGGCCCACGTGTTCCCGCGGGCGACGGAGCACATCCCCGAGATGATCGAGCTGGCCCAGGCGCTCGTCGATGCCGGCCACGCGTATGTCAGCGAGGAGGGCAACGTCTACTACGCGGTTGGCTCGTTTCCCGACTACGGGGCGCTGTCCGGCAACACCCTCGACGCGCTGCGCGCCGGACACCGCGGCGAGGTCGAGGGCGACAAGCGGGACGCCGCCGACTTCGCCCTGTGGAAGGCTGCCGGCGAGGGTCGGATGCTCAAGTGGCCGACGCCGCGCTGGGGGGATGGCTTCCCGGGGTGGCACCTCGAGTGCTCGGCGATGGCGCTCCGACACCTCGGCCCACGGTTCGACGTCCACACCGGCGGCATCGACAACGTGTTTCCTCACCACGAGGACGAGATCGCCCAGTCGGCCCCGATCGTCGGCGGGCCGCCGGCCCGGGTCTGGGTCCACGGCGAGTTCCTCAATGTCGGCGGGAAGAAGATGGCCAAGTCAGCCGGCAACATCGAGCGGATCGCCGACGTGGCCGCGCGCGGCATCGACCCGCTGGCGTTCCGCTATCTGTGCCTCACGTCGCGCTATCGCCACAAGCTCGAGTACACCGAGGCCTCGCTCGCCGCGGCCGCGGCCGGGCTGGCGTCGCTCCGGGCCGGTCTCGCGGCGCTGGGGCCGCCGCCGACCGAAGGGCCGTGGGTCGCTCCTGTCGCCCTGCGTGCCGGCGCGGCGGCTGCCCGGCCCGTCGGCACGGCCGAAGGAACCGTGGGCAACGGCGACGGTGCGGCGGGCGTCCTGAGCGACCGTGCCCACGCCCCGGGCGCGCCGCTGTCGGCCGCAGGCCAGTCTCTGCATGACCGGTTCAGCGCGGCCCTCGACGACGACCTCGACCTCCCGACGGCGCTGGCCGTCGTCCGGGAGACGCTTCGAGCCGACCTCCCCGCCGACGAGCGGCGCTGGCTCGTCCTCGACGCCGACTTCGTGGTCGGGCTGGATCTCGATCGGGTCGTCGGGGACCGGCCCGCGGCCGACGTCCCGATCGAGGTCGCGGACCTGCTGACCGAGCGGACCGCTGCCCGCACCGAGCGCGACTTCGCGGCTGCTGATGCGCTCCGCGACCGGATCGAACAGCTCGGGTACGTCGTGATCGACGGGCCCGAAGGCCAGACCGTCAGCCCGGCGCGGCCAGGTCCCGGCGCCAGCCGAAGCGGTCGATGATCCGGTAGAAGTTGCGCTTGCTCAGGCGATCCCGTTCGGCCTCGGACAGGGACGACCAGCCGCGGTGCTCGTGGCGGGTCGCCGGGATCGGGACGGCCACGGCGCGCCGCGGGGCGCTTTCCTCCCCTTCATCGCGAAGGACGAGGCTCCACCAGATGTCGAGGTTCCGGTAGAAGCGGAACCGCTCGTCGAGGGGGCCGCGGACGGCGGCGTCGGCCCGGCGGAAGGCGATCGCGTAACCCTCGATCGCGGTAACGTCGCCGGGTGGAGCGTCGTCGAACTTGCGGAGGTCGTCGCTGACGATCCCGAACCCGCCGGCCACCCCGACCGTCGAATCGTCCAGGGCGGCGACGAGAGGGCCGACCACGTCGCCGGTCGGCTCGACGGACGTGTCGAGGACGACGATCACCGGTCCGCTCGCCCGGCGGATCCCGATGTTCCAGGCGGCCGCGGTCCCCAGTCGCTCGGTCGTGCGGATGACCTCGATCCCGTCACAGTCGGCCGGCAGGCCCGCGTCCTGGTCGGCCGCCGGCCCGTCGGCAACGACGACGATCGAGGTGCCGTCCGCAGCGTGCGAGCCCAGGCCGGCGAGCGTCCGGTCGAGATCGGCGGGCCAGTCGGTCGCGACGAGGATGACCGTCACGATGCCGCTCGCGGGTTCGCCAAGGCGCGATGGGACCGCCTCAGACGATCCGTAGCGCACGACCTCGCCGTCGGCGACGGTCGGTGGATGCGCCGGCTCGAGGGCGAAGTCCGTGCCACGGTCGACGATCTTCCAGCCGGCGGCCTCGATCTCGGCCCGGATCCGATCGGCCGCCGCCCAGTCCTGCGCGCCGCGCGCCGCGGCTCGGTCGTGGGCAAGGGAGAGAACGTCATCGGGAATCCGGGTGCGGGCCACGGCGGAAGGATAGCCCGCAGGTCGGATGCGCCTCGCTATAGACGCGCCTCGCTACCGTCCGGCGACTGAACCGCACCGGGCGCGTGCTCAGCCCGCCCGGTAGGGTGCCGTCTCGTCGATGTTGGCGACGAACTCCGGCAACCCGACATGCCCGAGCACCTGGCGCCACGCGCGAGCTCGGATCGAGTGAAGCGGAGCTGCTCGACGAGCGGGTGGATCGACGGGGTTGCCATGGTCGGAATCTGGCCCGCCACGGGCCGCCCCGCAACCCAGCCGACGCGCGTACGATCGAGGTCACACAACCAGAGCCCGGATGCGCGCACGGAGACATCGACCAATGGCCGACGACGTCAACGCCCTCGCCCAGGAGTACTTCGACTACCTCCTGATGGTGTGGCCGACCTGGGGTCACATGATGGGCAACTACCAGCACGCCGACCTCTACGACGATGCCAGCCGAGCGGGCGAGGACGAGGAGATCCGCCGCCGTCGCGAGTTCGCCGACCGGGCCGAGGCGATCCCGGCCGACGACCTGTCCGCCCAGGACCGGATCACCCGCGAGATGATCGCGTTCGACGGACGCCGCAACGCCGACATCCTCGAAGCCCGCTTCGCCGAGTTCGGGGCCGATCCCATCTTCGGGCCGGTCGCCGGCCTGCCCGTCTACATGCCGAAGCTGCCGATCCCGAACGCCGACGTGGCCGAGGCGATGATCGCCAAGACCCGCCGGATCGCGACGAACTTCCGCGACATGAGCGACCGATCGCTGGAGGGGGTCGCCCGGAACCGGACGCCCGCCGCCTTCGCCGTCGACGACACCGTCGCCCAGATCGACCGCTGGCTCGCCCGTCCGATCGGCGACGACCCCCTCCTGAACACGGCCGAGCCGACGGGCGTGGCCGATGCCGACACCTGGCGGGCGCGACTCCGCGACGTGATCGAGGCCGAGGTTCGCCCGGCCATGGCGCAGTACCGGGACACGCTCCGCGACCAGGTCCGGTCGCACGCCCGGGACGACGAGCACGTCGGGTTGACCTGGCTGGCGGACGGCGACGACGCCTACGGTCGGATGATCCGCTACCACACGACGCTCGAGCGCTCGGCCCAGGAGATCCACGAGATCGGCCTGGAACAGGTCGCGAAGCTCGCCGACGAGTACCGCGTCCTCGGCCAGGAGGTGCTCGGAACGAGCGACGTGCCCGAGATCTTCCGTCGTCTGCGCGACGACCCGGCACTCCACCATACGAGCGGCCGGGAGATCGTCGCCGCGTCGAAGACCGCGCTGGCAAAGGCGACCGCGGCGATGGGCGACTGGTTCGGGATCCTGCCGAAGGCCGGTTGCGATGTCGAAGAGACCCAATCCGGCGCGATCGCGTTCTACTTCCCCCCGGCGAAGGACGGCAGCCGACCCGGCGTGTTCTTCATGAACACGTCCGATCCGACTGGCTGGGGTCGCTACCAGATCGAGGCGACCTCCTATCACGAGGGCGTCCCCGGCCATCACCTTCAACTCGCGATCTCGACCGAGCTGACCGCCGTCCCGGAATTCCGCAAGCGTGCCTTCATCGCCGCCTATGGCGAGGGCTGGGGCCTCTACACGGAGCGGCTCGCCGATGAGATGGGCCTCTATTCCACTCCGCTCGACCGGATGGGCATGCTCGAGGCCGATTCGATGCGGGCATGCCGGCTCGTCGTCGATACCGGGATGCACGCCCTCGGCTGGAGCCGCCCGAAGGCGGTCGACTACATGACCGCGAACTCTCCGATGCGGGTCAGCCAGATCGTGGCGGAGATCGATCGCTACGCGGTGACGCCGGGCCAGGCGCTCGCCTACATGATCGGCCGGCTCGAGATCCAGCGGATGCGGCGCGAGGCCGAGGAGGCCCTCGGCGAACGGTTCGCGATCAAGGGCTTCCACGACACGGTGCTCGGCTCCGGGCTCATGCCGCTGCCGGTCCTCGACCGGGTCGTTCGCGAATGGGCGGACGGCCAGCGAGCCGCGGTCCTGGCGTGATCGATCCGAACGCGTTCGTGGGCGCGTCACGATGAACCCCCACGACATCCTGATGTATGGCCAGCGCCAGATCGACGAGCTCATCGATCGGCTCCGGCCCGGCGACTGGGAGGCGATCGCGCTCGGGACCTGGACCACGAAGGACCTCGTCGGGCACCTCGGCGCGTTCGAGTCCCGCTTCGTCGAGATCCTGACGGTGTTCCTCGGTGAAGAGCCCGCGACGAACCTCTGGCAGCAGCCACTCGACACGTTCAACGACGACCAGGCCGCCGTCCGTCGCGAGTGGTCGGTCGAGGCGATCCTCGGGGAGCTTCGCGACGCCCACGCCCAGTCGATGGCGCTGGTCCCGCGGATCCCGGCCGAGCGCTGGCGTGAGGTCGGCACGATCCCGTGGTACGGGCCGGAGTACGCCCTCGACGATCTCGTGGTCTACCTGATGTACGGCCACAAGCGCGAACACAGTCCCCAACTCGAGACCGTCCTCGACCGAACTGTCGCGCGGCCGTAGCGTCCGCCGCCGCTGGTGGTCTGACCCTGTCGGCAGCGCGGCCGTAGCGTTCCGCACGGGTCGATCGGACCCCGGGAAGGACGGCGACATCGTGAATCGGACGGAGACCGGACGGCTGATCGCCCTCCTGCACGCTCAACAGCGCGAGGCCCGCAATCGATCCGGCGAGATTCGTGGTAGCCCGAGCTGGACCGAATCGTCGGCCCGACTCGACGACCTGAACGACCAGATCATGCACCTCGGGGTGCTGCGATCGACCCGCGACGACGGCGATCGCCGCGCAGTGGATCCCGGCCGACGGGCGGCGAGCGACCGGGCGGGTTGACACGGGGAACCCGCTCGCAGATCCATCGACCGCCCCTCGGCGGTGACGTGTTCCGCCGGCCGGTGGTCGACTACCTCGCCGCCGAACAGGCCCTCAGCCGGCTCGGAGCGTTCGATCCCGAGGCGGCGGCCGACGTGCTGGTCGGCGCGGTCCTGATGCAGGGCCTGATCGATGTCCTCAGCGATCGACCGGCGGCCGAGGGCGCCCGCCGGCTCGACGCGATCACCTCCACGATCCTGTCCGGGCTCTCGCCCGTCACGGCGCAACCGGACGACCCCTCAACCGAACCCATGCGGAGGAGTCGATGACAGCTGCACCCCTGCCCGAGCCGACCACCGAGACGACCGGTCGGGTGATCCGGACGCCGTGGCGATACGACCTCGGCCTGTGGCTCGGGTCGTGGGGCGGCGAGGGCCGGTTC
>DATAIW010000347.1:0-1811 GCA_036262455.1 Candidatus Limnocylindrales bacterium
GTGGTTGATGTTCATCCGCTCGCCCGTGCCGTACGGTCCGCCGGTCCAGCCGGTGTTCACGAGCCAGGCACGGACGCCATAGCGCTCGAGGCGCTCGGCGAGCATCGCGGCGTACTCGCCCGGGTGGCGCGGCATGAACGGGGCGCCGAAGCAGGCCGAGAAGGTCGCCTGCGGCTCCTTCACGCCGATCTCGGTTCCGGCGAGCTTGGCGGTGTAGCCGCTGATGAAGTGGTAGGCCGCCTGGTCGTGGGTGAGGCGCGAGATCGGCGGCAGGACGCCGAACGCATCGGCCGTGAGGAGCACGACGTTCGTCGGCTGGCCGGCCATCCCGGTCGGATCGGCATTGCCGATGAAGTGGAGCGGGTAGGCGCCGCGTGTGTTCTCGGTGAAGCGCTCGGAGTCGAGGTCCAGTTCGCGGGTCGCCGGCTTCAGGTCGACGTTCTCGAGGATCGTCCCGAACCGGCGGGTCGTCTGGAAGATGTCCGGCTCATACATCGGGCTGAGGCGGATCGTCTTGGCGTAGCAGCCGCCCTCGAAGTTGAAGACGCCGTCGACGCCCCAACCGTGCTCGTCGTCGCCGATCAAGCTCCGCTCCGGATCGGCGGAGAGGGTCGTCTTGCCCGTCCCGCTGAGCCCGAAGAAGACGACCGACTCGCCGTCCTTGCCGACGTTCGCCGCCGAGTGCATCGGCAGGACGCCCTCGTCGGGCATCAGGTAGTTCATGACGGTGAACGCCGACTTCTTGATCTCGCCGGCGTACTCGGTGCCGACGATGATGATCTCCATCGCGGCGAGGTTGACGAGGATCGCGGTCCCGGTCCGGACGCCCTCGGTCGTCGGGTCGGCCTGGAACGACGGGACGTCGATGATCGTGAAATTCGGAGCGAAGTCGGCGAGCTCTGCGGCGGACGGCCGACGGAACAGGTTGCGGGCGAAGATGCTGGCCCAGGCGGTCTCGGTGTAGACGCGGAGGCTGCGCCGATGGGCCGGGTGGGCGCCGATGAAGCAGTCCTGGGCGTAGACCGGCCGGTCGGCCAGGTAGGCCATGAGCCGGGCGCGGAGCCGATCGTAGTGTTCGAGGGCGATCGGGCGATTGACGTCGCCCCACCAGATCTTCGCGGCGGAGCCCGGCTCCCGGACGATGAACTTGTCCTTCGGCGAGCGGCCGGTGTGCTTGCCCGTCCGGACGACGAGCGGCCCGTCTGCGGCGATCAGGCCCTCGCCGGCCCGGACCGCGTCCTCGTACAGCTCGGCGGTCGGCAGGTTGGCCCGGACGATCCGGCCGATGGCCGGGGCAGCGCCGGCCGCGGATGGGGTCTTCGGGCGGGTCGTGGACTGCGTCATGGGATCGGACTCCTTGCGCGCGGGCGATCACTCCCGATCGACCGGCCGCGCGTGGCTCGCGGGCTCCGGGCGCCGCGGCGGCGCCCGAGGTGAGCGAGGAAGTCGGCTTCCGCAGTCGCTGTTCGCGGCATCGTATCGCAACCGGGGCGCAACCTGTCCGCAACCCGAACGTCCTGGGACGTGTCAGCTGTGTGTCAGGTTCACGGGGCCGGCGCGGACGCCTTTCCGTTCGGTGACGAGGCGTCGCCGATGCCGGGCTGGGCGGTCAGGCGTGGTCGAGGGCGTTGCCGAGGTCGCGGATCAGGTCGTCGACGTGCTCGATGCCGACCGAGAGGCGAACCAGGGCGGGGTCGACCTCGAGCTTCGAGCCGGCGACCGACGCGTGGGTCATCGTCGCCGGGATCTCGACGAGCGACTCCACCCCTCCGAGGGATTCGGCGAGGGTGAAGAGCCGGGTGGCCTCGGCG
>DATAIW010000348.1:0-2212 GCA_036262455.1 Candidatus Limnocylindrales bacterium
CCTCTACCCGGACCTGCGAGCGGTTGCCACGGACCGTGTTGATCTCGCCGTTGTGGGCGATCGAGCGGAACGGCTGGGCCAGCCGCCAGGTCGGCTGCGTGTTGGTCGCATAGCGCTGGTGGAACAGGGCGTAACGGACCCGGATCCCGGGCGCTCGCAGGTCCGGGTAGAGGTCCGCCAGGCGGGCACCGGCGACGAGGCCCTTGTAGACGAGCGTCCGGCATGAGGCCGAGGGGATGGCGACGGCGTCACCGAGCCCGGCGGCCTGCGCGGCGGTCTCGATCCGGCGGCGGACGAGGACGAGCCGTCGCTCGAAGGCCGCGTCGGTCAGCGGACTTCCGCGCCCATCCGACGGGCGACGGACAAACGCCTGGACGAAGGCAGGGCGGCAGGCGCGTGCGGCGCCGCCGAGCGCCGACGGATCCGTCGGCACGGTCCGCCAGTGAACGACTTCGAGGCCGTCGGCGGCGAGACGCTCCGCCACGAGTCGACGGGCCGCGCCGTTCCGGGCGCCGGCACCGGTCCGCGGCAGGAAGAGCTGCAGGATCGCCGGCCGCCCGGCCGCGAGGCCGCTGCCGGGGACGAGTGCCTCAACGACGGTCGGATCGAGCGGGATCGACACGCCCGCGCCGTCGGACGACGCGCCGTCCGCCCCGAACGCGCCGCGATGGGCCAGGGCAGCGAGACCGCCGAGGGCCAGCGGCAGGACCTCCCCGAGGCGCGTGCCGCCGGCGTCGGCGACGAACCCGATGCCGCAGGCGTCGTGCTCGAAGGCGGGGTCGTAGAGCGGGGCGATCGCGTCGCCGGTGAGGGCGCGGGAGGTCCGCGGACGGCGAGGTCGCTGTGGTGGCTCGATGGACATCGATGGCGCTCCGTCGGTGGAGTCGGAGTGGAGTCGGAGTGGAGTCGAACCGACCGCCCGGGAGGAGCCGGGCGGTCGGTCGTTGTCGTTCGAAGGGCGATGGTCGGGCCGGCGGTCGCCTCGGGAGGGCGCCCGCCGCGCCGGGCCTACGCCGAGTAGGCGACCTCCCCGTGGGTCGAGAGATCGATCCCCATCTCCTCGTCCTTGGCCGAGATCCGGATGCCGAGGATCGCGTCGACGAGCTTGATGATCACGAACGTCGCGACGACGGCGTAGGCGATGACCGCGCCGACGGCGATCAGCTGGGTCACGACCTGCCCTGCGTTGCCGTCGATCAGGCCGAAGTACTTCTCCTGGACGGCGCTCGTCGCAAGGACACCCGTCGCGAGGGCCCCGAAGACGCCACCGACACCGTGGACGGCGAAGACGTCGAGCGCGTCGTCGATCTTGATCCGCTCGCGGAGGAGGGTCGCGCTGTAGCAGAGGCCGCCGGCGGCGAGGCCGATCAGGATCGCGCCGCCCGGAGTCACGAAGCCCGACGCGGGCGTGATCGCGACAAGCCCGGCGACGGCGCCGCAGGCGGCACCCACGACGCTGACCTTGCGGTGC
This sequence comes from Candidatus Limnocylindrales bacterium, assembly GCA_036262455.1. Taxonomy (GTDB): domain Bacteria; phylum Chloroflexota; class Limnocylindria; order Limnocylindrales; family CSP1-4; genus CF-46. Next base: position 1,472 of record DATAIW010000348.1, read on the forward strand.
ATGAGGTAGCTCGCGCCGACCCAGGTGAGAGTCGCGGCCGCGGCGGCGGTGTTCGTGACGATGAACGCGCTGGCCGCGAGCCCACCCGCAGTGAGTGCCGAGCCGGCGTTGAAGCCGAACCAGCCGAACCACAGGAGGCCGGCGCCGAGGACAGTCATCGGAATGTCATGCGGCTCGATCTTCTCGGCGCTCGCGACCCGCTTGCCGATCAGGAGGGCGACGATCAGGGCTGACAGGCCGGAGCTGGCGTGGACGACCGTGCCGCCCGCGAAGTCGAGCGCGCCGAGCTTGAACAGCCAGCCGTCGGACGCCCAGACCCAGTGGGCGATCGGGGAGTAGACGACGATCGACCAGAGGATCGTGAACAGGACGAACGAGGCGAACCGCTTGCGCTCGGCGAACGCGCCCGTGATCAGGGCCGGCGTGATTGCGGCGAACATCAGCTGGAAGGCGGCGAACAGCACGAAGGGGATCGACGTCGCGTAGACCGTGCTGGGCTCGAGCCCGACGTTCATGAACCCGACGAAGTCCAGGTTGCCGACCAAACCCGGAATGCCGAACAAGTTGGCATCAGGCCCGAACGCCAGCGAGAACCCGATGAGGACCCAGACGACGCTGACGATCGCAAGCCCGAAGAAGCTGTGCATGATCGTCGAGAGCACGTTCTTGCGGCGAACGAGGCCGCCGTAGAAGAGGGCCAGCCCCGGCAACATGATCATCACGAGCGCCGTGGACATCAGC
>DATAIW010000349.1:0-6343 GCA_036262455.1 Candidatus Limnocylindrales bacterium
GGAACACACAGATCGAAGGCGCCCGCGTTCACCGAGACGTCACCGCCGAGAACGCTCGAACCGGCGTCCAGCCGGATCCGCCCGGCGTTCATCGACAGGTCGACGACGTCGACTGCCCCATGCGTCGCGTCGATCCGCAGGTCGCCGGCGTTCATGTCCACGTCGAGGCTGGCGACGTGACCGTCGGGAAACTGAAGCGTCGCGGTCGCGCCATTGGCGGTGATCGACAGCACCCCGACCGCGCTCGGCAGGCTGACCGTCCAGTCGTTCCGCCGTTCGCCACCGCCACCCGACACGCGCAGATCGAGCCGGCTCCCTGAGGCGTCCACGATCGGCCCAGTGCCCCGATAGGCCGCGTCGAGCTTCCACTGACTGCCCGTCGTGGTCGTGAGGGCAAGCGAACCGCAGCGGAGATCGAGGCGGACCGCTGCCGACCTGTCGAAGGAGCCCGACCGCTGGAGCTGCTGGTCCGTCGGACCGCTGGCGACGGCGCAATCCGACAGCGCGCCGATCCACAGGTGCCCGCTGGCGATGGCCGCCCCGCCGACCGAGCCCAGGACCACGGCCACGATCGCCGTCCCGACGACCGCTGTTCGGCCCGGGCCGAGCAGGATCGCCAGCCCGATCCCGATCAGGATGAGCGGCCACAGCCGCCACGCTTCGGACAGGCGATCGGGGTCGACGGCACCGGCCCGGACCAGGAGGGAGATCCCGCCGAGCGGGATCAGGAACAAGCCCCAGAAGAGCAGGCCGCGTCGAACGCGCATGGGCGCCCACCATCCAATTCTTGTGCTGGATGCGTGCGTCGCCTCCCGCGACGACGCCGCCGCCACGTCGGGCGGCCGCGTCATCCTAGGAAGTCGCGGCCTCGACGTCTGCTGCCGCATGACCTTGGCCGGTCGGGCCGTTCGTCACGATCGGTGCGCAGCCGGAGGGCGGCTCATCGGCGGGCGGAATACGCGATCGGCCGCCATCGCACTCATGGCGCGATGGCGGCCGTGACCGGGCCGGACTGGGGGGCGTCAGCCGCCGGTGGTCAGGCCGGCACAGTCGTAGAGGCTCGAGCTGACGCTCGTGACCGCGCGGCAATTGGCCTGGATCCACGCCGTCCGTGCCGTCGAATCGGTGCCTCCGCCGGGTCCCCCGTCCTGCCCGCCGACGATCACGAAGCGGAGCTGGCCGCTCGCGACGAACGCCTGGAACTGCTCGAGGGTCGGGGCCGGGTCGCTGCCGGTGAAGCCGCCCATCGCCATGACGGGCTCACCGGTCGCGAGCTCGATCGAGCCGGCCTGGTTGGCCGAGGTCACGGCCACGATCCAGCTGGCGGTGCCGCGGTTGGCGACAAGGTAGGCGGTCAGACTGGAGTTCACGGCCTGATCGCCGGACCCTCCGAACGCCCCGCCAGCGCCGGTTCCGCCGGGGAGTCCACCGTTCGCGCCGCCGGTGGCGCCACCCGGGGCGCCGCCCGGGGTGAAGCCGCTCGGCAGCTGGCCGCCCGGACCGCCCGGACCGCCGAAGCCAGCGCCGTTGCCGCCCTGCCCGACGGCCTGGGGTCCCGCGGCGGGGTCGCCGCTGCTGTACGCGGTCTGCATCGTGTCGAGGGCATAGGTCGCCGGTCCAGCGAGGAGGACGGCGAACCCGAGCGCGATCGCCGCGAGCTGGATCGGTCGAGCCACGACGCGCGCCGGGAGGGCGATCACGAGGGCCGCCGCCCCGGTCACCGCGACGACGCCGACCGCCAGGCCCGGCACGAAGTCCGGTGTCCGCCCGAGCAGGAGCCAGGCGATCGCCGCCGTCGCCGCCAACCCGCCGGCGAGGAGGATCCCGGCCCACGGTCGATGGGGCGCGCGAGCGCGCATCGCCCACAGCTCGACGACGCCGCCGCCGACGAGGGCGCCGATGGCGGGCGCCATCACGACGACGTAGTAGGAATGGATCACGCCCGACATGAAGCTGAAGACGACCACGTGGATCGCCAGCCACAGGCCCCACATCAGGTAGGCGGCGCGGCGAAGGTCCGTTCGCGGCGCGTGCCGCCGCGCCCAGAGCCCGACGCCGAGGCCGAGCCCGGCGAGCGGCAGGAACCACGCGCCCTGGCCGCCGAGCTGGGCGTTGAAGAGGCGGAACAGGCCCGGCGTGCCGCTGAAGCCGCCAGCGCCGGCTCCACCACCGCCGGGACCGCCGCTGCCGCCGAAGATCCGGCCGAGGCCGTCATAGCCGAGGACGAGGTCGATCGCGGTCCCGTTGGTCGAGCCGCCGACGAACGGCCGGGCCGACACGGGCAACAGCTCCATCACGAGGATCCACCAGCCGCTCGCGACGATCGTTGCCGCCAGGGCGACCGCCAGGCCCAGGATCCGGTGGCGGACGCCGCCGGGTGCGGCGATCGCCCAGACGGCGGCGAACGCCGGCAGGACGAGCCAGCCCTGCAGGTATTTCGTGTTGAAGGCCAGGCCGACCAGGATCGCGGCCAGGGCCACCCAGCGCAGGCTGCCCCGCTCGAGCGAGCGAACGAACGCGTACGCCGAGCCGACGAGCAGGAGGGTCAGGAGGGCGTCCGGGTTGTTGTAGCGGAAGATCAGGACCGCGGCCGGCGTCAGCGCGGCGACGAGCCCGGCGATGATCGCCGCGGGCGAGCCCATCGTCCGCCGGACGATCGCCATCAGGACGAGGACCGTTCCGACGCCCATCAGCGCCTCCGGCAGGAGGACGCTCCACGAGCTCAGGCCGAACAGCCGGACCGACAGGCCCATGACCATCGTCGCGAGCGGCGGCTTGTCGACCGTGATGAAGTTGCTCGCGTCGATCGAACCGAAGAACCAGGCCGACCAGCTCTGCGATGCGGACAGCGCGGCCGCGGAGTAGTAGGTGTTGGCGAAGCCGCTCACGGTCAGGTTGACGAGATACAGGGCCGCCGCGAGTCCGGCAACACCGATCTGGGCGACGAGCGTCCACGACACGGCGAGCGCGCGCCGCGACACGGTGGCGCGCAGGATTGAGACGGGCATGGGATCGAAGGGCCGGAGGGCTCCCGACGGGTCGGCATCGAAGCCGCCGTCCGGGCGCAGGGCAGTCGTCATCAGGGACGTCCTTTTCGTAACGGGATGCGAGTGGCGGAAGGAGGGGTCGCCCGAGGCGACCGACGTCAGGTGAGGCGCAGGGGCGACGCGCGCCCGACCCACGCCCGGAGGAGAACGAAGCGGCCGGCGGTCGCGGCCACGTTGGCCAGGCTGAGGACGGCCAGCTCGACGAGCCGGTTCGCGCCAGGCGCGGCCCGATCGAGGATCGTCGCGGTCGCCGTGGTGAGCCCGATCGCGAGTCCGAATGCGAGGAGGCCAGCGCCGTGGTCGCGGGCGAGTCCCTCGCGACCGGTCACGCCGAAGGTCAGCCGTCGATTGGCCGCGGTGTTGGCGACGGTCGTCACGACGAGGGCGAGTCCATTCGCGGCGACGCTGCCCAGGCCGGCTCCACGGAGGAGGGTGTAGAGGCCGGCCCAGGCGAGCGTGCTCGCGACACCGATGGCGCCGAACCGGAGGAGCTGCGATCGGAGACCGCGGGGCTCCACCGTCCCGGATGGATTGGTCGCCCGACCGTCGGAGGTCGACGGGGGGGAGTCGACGTGCTCGACGACGGTCGGACGATGGGTGCGCGAGACGGTCCCGGACCGATCACGCGCAAGGAGCGTCATGTCAGTGCGATCCACCCGTCGACGCGTGACCCGTGCCGCTTCCACGCTGGACCCGCGGGGTCGTGGTCGTCGGCTGCTGGGCGGTCCCGCCGGTGTTCGGGACGATCCGGGTGCGGCTCGTGCCCGACGTGCCGGTGGTCCCGTTCGTGTCGTTCGTGCCGTTCAGTGTCGTCGTGGATCCACCGGCGGCATCGGCCGCGGTCGCGTTGCCCGACCAGGTCGCGGCGGCGAGGACGCCGAAGCCCACCGTACCGGCGAAACCGGCGATGGCGGCACCGGTCGTCATCGATCGCAGGCGGCCGATCGCGCGACGACGGCGGTGGATGTGCGGACGGGGATCGTGCTTCATGACCGCAGTTTCATCGATGCTCCCTTTCGGAAGGATTACGCGATCGCTCCGAACAGCGGAAGATTTCGTCACCCGCGGACGCCTGCGGGCCGCCTCAGGCGAGGGCACGACTCCAGCTGATCCCCATCCGGGCGCCCCCGCCCGGCGCGCTCGCGACCTTCCAGCGGCCGCCCGTCGCCCGGACGATCGCATCGGCGATCGCGAGCCCGAGGCCCGCCCCGCCCTGGGCATCGGTCGCGCGGTGGAACCGATCGAAGATCCGGGTCCGCTCGGCTTCCGGGATGCCGGGCCCGCTGTCGTCGACCGTCAGCGCCACCCGCGAGCCGTCGACGGTCACCGTGATGTCGACGCGACCGCCTTCGGGCGCGTACTTGCAGGCGTTGTCGAGGAGGACACCGAGCAGGCGGTCCAGCCACTCCGGCGGGGCGGCGATGACCGCGCCGTCCGCTGGAGCATCGAGATCGATGTCGAGATGGCGCGTCTCGGCAATCGCCCCGAACCGGTCCACGGTCTGGGCCGCCATGACCGCGAGGTCGACGGGCTCGATGTTGGGAGGTCGCTTCGATGCGTCGAAGCGGGCAAGCCAGAGGAGATCCTCGAGCATCCGCCGCATCCGCTTCGACTCGTGGTCGATCCGGCTGAACGCCGAGCGGTACCAGCCGACGTCGCGATCCTGGGCGAGGGCGAGGCTCGTGTGGGCCTCGATGACGGCGAGCGGGGTTCGCAATTCGTGGGAGGCGTCGGCGGTGAAGTCGAGCTGGCGCTGACGGGAGACCTCGATCGGGGCGGCCACTCGCCGCCCGATCGCGACCGCGCCGAGGAAGACGATCCCGAGCAGGAGCGGCGCGATGACGAGCTCGGCAAGGACGACCGTGCCGCGCGTCTCCGTCACGGCGTCCAGCGACTGGCCGATGACGAGCCAGTCGTCGCCGTTCTGGCGGCCCGCGATCCGGAACTCGTAGCCGCCGATCGTGGCCGTGACGGGCGCCGCGACGCTCGCGTACTCGACGGGCAAGGCCGGATTCGACGGCTCCGTCAGGATCGAGCCGTCCGATTCGACCGACCACCGCACGAACGGCGCGCCGCCGAATCGTTCGGGCGGCGGCGGCTCGTACGGACCGCCGCCCCCGTCGCCGTCGTGCGGAACGCGACCGAACGACGACGTGATCCGCTGGTCGACCTGGTCGGTCAGGTTGCGCTGGACGATGACGACGACCGCGACGGCCACGGCGAAGTAGGCGACGGCGACGACCGCGGTCGCCGCGAGGGCGACCCGGATCGAGGTCCGCCGGACGCTCGGCAGGGCGGAGACTGCGCTCACGCGTCCTCGAGCCGGTAGCCCGCCCCGCGGACGGTGACGATGCGGATCCCGGCGTTCGGCAGCTTTGCCCGGATCCGGCTGAGCTGGACGTCGATGGCATTCGAGCCGAGCGGCTCGGTCTCGTCCGCCCAGCCGTGCTCCGCGATCGCCTTGCGATCGACGACCGCCGGCGCGCGACGCATCAGGAGCTCGAGGATCCGGTACTCGGTCGAGGTGAGGCCGAGCTCGCGACCGTCGACCGTGACGACCCGGGTGACGGGATCGAGAACGAGCCGGCCGCGCTCGATGACGGGCCCATCGACGCCGCGCGGCCGGCGTTGGAGGGCCCGGACGCGGGCGAGCAGCTCGCCGAAGTCGAACGGCTTGACGAGATAGTCGTCGGCGCCGCTGTCGAGACCGCGGATCCGATCGGCCGGCGTGTCACGGGCCGTCAGCAGGAGGATCGCGGTCGGGCGGCGGTTGCGCCGGGCCCACTCGACGACCTCGATCCCCTCGGCACCGGGCATCCGCCAGTCGAGGATCGCGACGTCGTAGTCGTAGAACTTCAGCTGGTCGATCGCGTCGTCACCGCGATCGACGGCATCGACGTGGTAGCCGCTGTCGGCGAGGCCGAGGACGATGACGTCCCGGAGCCCCGGGTCGTCCTCGGCGACGAGGATCCGCATGGCGTCAGCGTCGCACGGATGGGGACCGGTTGCCGAGCCATCCGGCAGCGCCGCGCTCCGGGGGCGCGATCGGGACCCGGGCGAGGCGGAGGGCCAGGACCGGGCAGACGGCGACGGCCCGCTTGGCATGGTCGAGGAGGGCGTCCGGCACGCCGCCCGCGGCGACGATCGGGTAGCCCCAGTCATCGAGCTCGATCAGTTCCGGCAGCAGCTCGGCGCACATGCCGAAGCCGTCGCAGGCGATCCGATCGACGACCAGGTCGGTTCGCATCGTCGCGGGTTCGGAGGTGCCGACGCGGGCGGTCCGCGCGGAGCGGAAC
>DATAIW010000350.1:0-4008 GCA_036262455.1 Candidatus Limnocylindrales bacterium
CTGTCGGCCCTCTTCAAGCGCTACGGCGAGGAGCCCAGGCCAACCGGATCGCGAACGCGATCGTCGCGGCTCGCTCGACCGCCCCGGTCGGCAGCGCCGAGGAGCTGGCCGCCCTGATCGAGCGCGTGGCCCCCGGCAACCCCCGCGTCCGGCGCCGGATCCATCCGGCGACCCGGGTCTTCCAGGCGCTCCGGATCGCGGTCAACGCCGAGCTCGACGCTCTCCAGGACGCCCTCGCCGCGTCGATCGACCTGCTCCGGCCGGGCGGCCGCCTCGTCGTCCTGAGCTACCACTCGCTGGAGGACCGGATCGTCAAGCGCTTCTTCGCCGCCGAGCGGCGCGGCTGCGTCTGCCCGCCCGAGGTTCCGATCTGCGTCTGCGGGAAGAACCCGAGGCTGCGGCTGCTGACCCGGCCGTCGCTGACCCCGACGGCCGACGAGATCGCAGCCAACCCTCGTGCCCGGAGCGCCCGCCTGCGGGCTGCCGAGCGCCTCGCTGCCTGACCCATCCATCGAGCCACCGAAGAGAGGAGGAGTCACCGTGAGCAAGCGACACCAGTCGAGCCGTCGCCGGTCCTATGGACGTCGTCAGCACGAGGTCCACGAGCGGGAGGGCAACCGCCGCCACAACCCGACCGAGGAGATGGAGCTCGACTCGTTCGGTGTCGCGTCCCAGGCCGACCCGTTCGCGTTCCTCGATCCGCGGGCGCCGCGCATCCGATTCGCGATCGGCGAGTAGGTGGCCGTCTACTCGGGGGCCCGCCCTCGCTCCAGCTTTCTGCCGCAGCGGTCGCGCGTCATCGATCCGCCGACCCTGCCGCGACGACGGATCCGTGGCGCCGTCCGCGCCCGGCGACAGACGAACCGGCTGGCGTTCGTCCTCGGCGGCATCGTCCTCGCATTCCTGCTCGCGTTCTTCTCGCTGGCCCAGACCGTCCGCGTGTCGGCCACCGGCTACGACCTCGAACGCCTCGGCCGCGAGCGCGACGCGCTCCTCGTCCGCAAGCAGGAGCTGACGACCGACCTCAACCGGCTCGGCCAGGAACCGGCCGTCCGCAAGCTGGCGATCGACGCCGGCATGTCCCAGCTGGCGGCGCCGATCGTCGTCGGCGCGCCCTGACCGACCGGATCGACGAATGGGCCGGACCGACTCGCGTGGCCGCGCGCTGATCCTCCTGATCGCCTTCGCGGTCGTCGGATCGGCCCTGTTCGCGCGCCTGGCGTACTGGCAGGTCGGCCAGCGCGATCGCCTCGCCGATGAGGCGTTCCAGCAGACGACGATCCGTGAGGAGACACCGAGCCGGCGCGGCGACATCTACGATCGGTCCGGCGTGGTCGTCCTGGCGACGACGATCGAGCGCGAGCGGTTGATCGCGAACCCGTCAGAGATCTCCGCCGCCCGACGTGCCGCGGTCGCCGACGCGATCGTCTCGATCCTCGGACTGACCGGGGCCGACGCCGACGACCTGGTCGCCCGGATGACGTCCGCGAAGAAGTACGTCGTCCTCGCCCATGCCCTCGACACCACGACCGCGGACCGGATCCGGGCAGCGGTGGCGTCGAAGCAGATCGCGGCGGTCGCTCTCGAGCCGGAGCCGGTGCGGGTCTACCCGCAGGCCGGCGGCGGTCCGAACACGACCCTCGCGGCCAAGATCCTGGGCTTCGTCAACCGCGAGGGAGCAGGTCAGTACGGAGTCGAACAGTTCTACCAGGACTCGCTGGCGGGCCGGCCGAAGGTCGTCCGGGCCCAGCGCGACATCGCCTCGCGCTCGATCCCCGACACGACCCTTGTCAAGGATGCGGGGACGCCCGGAGAGGACCTCCGCCTGACGATCGACGCCGGCCTCCAGCTGTCGCTGGAGCAGGAGCTCCTCGCGGCGTGGGCGGCGGACCGGGCGAAGTCCGTGTCGGCCGTCGTCATCGACCCGTACAGCGGCGAGGTGTACGCCGAAGCCTCGTATCCGTCCTACGACGGCAACGACTACGCCGCCATCGCGGCGAGCGATCCGGCGCGGTTCATCGACCCGGTCGTCAGCGCGAGCTACGAGCCGGGCTCGGTGTTCAAGATGCTGACGGTCGTGGCGGCGATGGAGAAGCACCAGGTCACGACCAGGACGCGCGTCAACGACACCGGCATCCTCGTCCTCGATCACGGCCGGACCCACATCGACGACGCCGACCACAAGGCGAAGGGGATCATGACGTTCGAGGACGCCATCGCCTGGTCGCGCAACGTCGTCGCGGCAAAGACCGCCATCGGCCTCGACAAGAACCTCCGGACGGCCTCGGCGATCCTCCATTCGGCGTGGACGCGCTTCGGGTTCGGCAAGCCGACCGGCGTCGACGTCTCCGGCGAGGTTGGCGGGATCGTCCACGACCCCGCGATCAATGCCTGGCGCCAGATCGACCTCGCCAACGGCGCCTTCGGCCAGGGCGTGGCGGTGACGCCCCTCCAGCTCGCCAGTGCCTACTCGACGATGGTCAACGGCGGCCGGACGATCCAGCCGCATGTCGTGAAGGCGATCGGCATCGTCGAGCGACCATCGACGGTCGGCGCCCAGGTGATCGACGCCGACCTGTCGCACACGCTCGTCGGGATGATGCGCCACGTGGTCTCGACGGTCCCGTTCTACCGCGACCGGACCCTGATCCCGGGCTACGACGTCGGCGGCAAGACCGGGACCGCCCAGATCTGGAACCCGAAGGCCGACCACGGTCGCGGGGCCTGGAAGCACAACATCTTCAACTACTCGTTCATCGGCTACATCGGCCGCGAGACCGGCCGGCCCGAGCTCGTCATCGCGATCCGGATCGAGGAGGGCAAGCCGACGGTGGCCAAGCTCGGCCAGCTCGAGATGCCCGTGATGTCGTTCGAGCTCTTCCGGCGGATCGCCCACGACGCGATCACGACGCCGGACCTCGTGCCCGAGCGCCCGGGCCCGGCCGATTCGACGACTGCGACCCGGTGATGGCCGCCGATGCGACAATGGCCCGCGTGACCGACCGCCGTGACCTGTCGCGCCCGACCGACGGCGTCCTCGATGCGGACGCGGGCCTCACCGCCGACGAGCTGGCAGCGATCACCGGTGGGACGCTGCTTACCCGCTCCGAACGTCGGATCCTCGGCGGCGCTGTCGATTCGCGCGCGGTCGAGCCCGGCAACCTCTTCGTCGCCCTGCCCGGCGAGCGGACCGACGGCCACGACTTCGTCGGCGCCGCGCTCGATGCCGGCGCGGCCGGCGTCCTCGTCGGCCGGGCGCCCGCATCTGCCGACCTCGCCGGACGCGATGCCACGGTCGTCGTGGTCGACGACCCGCTCCGCGCCCTCCAGGCGGTCGCGACGGCCTGGCGGGTCCGGTTCGATCCGCTCGTCGTCGGGATCACCGGGTCGATCGCCAAGACCTCGACGAAGGAAGCGGTCGCGGCCGTCCTCGGCGCGGCGATGCCGACGCTCCGCAACGAGGGCAACCTGAACAACGAGATCGGCCTGCCGCTGACCGTGCTCCGGCTGCGCGCCCATCATCGGGCGGCGGTGCTCGAGATGGGGATGTACGTCGGCGGCGAGATCGCCGACCTGGCCCGGATCGGCCGGCCGGAGATCGGGGTCGTGACCGCGGTCCAGCCGGTCCACCTGTCGCGGATCGGGACGATCGACGCGGTCGAGCAGGCCAAGGGCGAGCTCGTCGAGGCGCTCCCTGGCGACGGCGTCGCGATCCTCAACGCCGACGACGAGCGGGTGCGCCGGATGGCCGCGAGGACGGGCGCCCGCTCCATGACCTACGGGTTCGCGGCCGATGCCGACGTCCGCGCCGAGCAGGTTGAGTCGCGCGGTGCCGACGGGATGGCGTTCGACCTCGTGACGGATGTCGGCCGGCGGCCGGTCGTCATCCCCGCCCTCGGCCGGCTGGCCGTCCACAACGCGCTGGCGGGGGCGGCGGTCGGGCTCGCCGCGGGCGTGCCGCTCGCGACGATCGACGCCGGCCTCACCGGCGGCTGGAGCGCCCCGCAC
>DATAIW010000351.1:0-3771 GCA_036262455.1 Candidatus Limnocylindrales bacterium
ACCGGCGCGTCCGCCGCCGGGCGACGTGAGCCGGAAGCCGACCCCGCCCGACGCGCCCCGAACCGGCCCCTCCTGATCGGCGGTGCCCTCACCTCGGCCGCCCTGTCCATCGCCGGCGCTGCGTTCGTCGCCTGGCGGCTCGGCCGGCCCGGTCGGGCGTCGACGCCGATGGCCCGGGCGGCGCGCGTCGTGCGCACTGCTCGCCTGACGAGCATCCAGCCTGGAACCCTCCGAGGTCTGAGGCGGAGCTCCGCGACGCCAGCGGCCCGGAGATTCGACTGAAATGCCGATCAAGCTGCCGTCCTTCCGGCCCCGCCGCGACGCCTATCCGCCCGATCTCTGGACCAAGTGCCCGTCGTGCGGCGAGATGCTCTTCAACAAGCAGCTCGACAAGGTCCTCCGGGTCTGCCCGTCGTGCGGCCACCATTTCCGCCTCTCGGCCGAGGCGCGGATCGGGATGCTCCTCGACCACGCGTCGTTCGTCGAGCGCGACCCCGGCCTGGAATCGGAGGACCCCCTCGGGTTCGTCGACCAGAAGACCTACCCGGACCGGGTCGCCGCGGCCCAGCTCGCGACCGGGATGCGCGATGCCGCCGTCTGGGGCACCGGGACGATCGACGATCGGCCCATCGTCGTCTGCGTGATGGACTTCGGGTTCATGGGTGGGTCGATGGGCGCCGTCGTGGGCGAGAAGGTGACCCGCGCCGCCGAACTTGCGCTCATGTCACGGGTCCCGCTGCTGATCGTCGCGGCGTCCGGTGGCGCGCGGATGCAGGAAGGGACGCTGTCGCTCATGCAGCTCGCCAAGACGATCGGCGCGCTCGAGCGGCTGCGGGCGGCCGGCGTGCCGTTCCTGAGCCTCCTCAGCGACCCGACCACCGGCGGCGTCTTCGCCTCGTTCGCCGTCCTCGGCGACGTCAACATCGCCGAGCCGAACGCCCTGATCGGGTTTGCCGGTGCCCGCGTCTCGGCGGGCACGATCGCCCAGGAGCTGCCGCCCGGCTTCCAGCGCTCCGAATTCCTCTTCGAGCACGGCTATCTCGACCGGATCATCCATCGCTCCGAGCTCCGTTCGGAGGTCTCGGCGCTCCTCCGCTTCCTGGTCGCGCGCCCGGCGCCCATCCCGGCCGACGGGCCCGACGGCGACCCGCTCGGCCTCCCGTCCTTCCGGCCGCTGTCGTTCCTGTCCAATCTCGCCGAACGTGTGCTGCCGAGCGAGTCGGAGATTACGGGCCCCTCCAACGGCCCCTCCGGCGGTTTATCCAACGGCCACGCCGCCGGAAAGCCCTCGAGTCCCGAGGAGACGCCCCGTGGTTGACCGGATCCTCGGGCGCGGCCGCGACGCCGCTGCTCGGACGCAGGCGGACGACGCGGCGCCTTCGCAGAGCGATCGCGACCCGAAGGCCGAGACCTGGTCACGCGTCCAGCTGGCCCGCAACCTGCGCCGGCCGCGGATCCTGGATCTCCTGCCCGAGCTGGCGGACGAGTTCGTCGAGCTCCACGGCGATCGGCTGTTCGGCGACGACGCCGCCGTCGTGGCCGGGTTCGCCCGGATCGGCGATCGGCGGGTCGCGGTCGTCGGCCAGCAGAAGGGCGCCGACACCGAGGAGAACATCCGGCGCAATTTCGGGATGCCCCATCCCGAGGGCTACCGCAAGGCGATGCGGGTCATGGAGCTCGCCGAGCGCCTCGGGATCCCGATCGTGACCTTCGTCGACGTTCCGGGTGCGCATCCGGGCCCGGAGTCCGAGGAGCGCGGCATCGCCGAGGCGATCGCCCGCTCCGTCGGGTTGATGAGCCGCCTCCGCACCCCGATCGTCGTCGTGATCACCGGCGAAGGGGGGTCCGGCGGCGCGCTGGCGATCGCGGTCGGTGACGTGGTGATCGCGCTCGAGAACGCGGTGTACTCGGTGATCAGCCCCGAAGGCTGCGCATCGATCCTGTGGCGGACCGCCGACGAGGCCGCGACCGCCGCCGTCGCGATGAAGATGACGGCGCCCGACCAGCAGGCCCTCGGGATCATCGACATCGTCATCGCCGAGCCCGGCGAAGGTGCCCACACCGACCATGCCGAGACCGCCCGCCGGATCCGGACGGTCGTCGTCGAGCAGCTCGACGCCCTCGCCGCCATCCCGCTCGACGCGCTCGTCGAAGCACGCTACCGTCGGTTCCGAGCGCTGGGCGCCTATCGCGAGGTCGAGGCACCGCCACCGGTGATCGCCGAGCGACCGGGGCTCGCCGACCGTCTTCGCAACCTGCTCGACCCGGGCCGCTGGTCCGGCATCTCATCGATTCCCGCCGGCCGTCGCGACGAGCCGCCGGCCCGTGACGAGGTCTGATCCCTGTGACCGATGACCGCCGCCCGCTTCCGTCCGCGCCGGGATCGCACGAACCGCGCACGGCCGAGGCCCGGGCGGCCGACCACGCCGCGATCGACCGCCTCGCCGAGGACCTCGTCCCGGCCCTGATCGCGAAGCTGTCCGCGAGCGGTCTCGGGGAGATCGAGGTGGCCGAGGAGACCTGGACGATCCGTGTCCGCCGGCCCGGCGACGCAACAGCCGGCCACGGCCGTCGGGCGACCGACCGTGCGTCGCGCTCGCAGCCCGGGCACGCCGGACACGGCCACGCGCCGGGCGGCTTCGAGGGTCACCGCAGTGCCCGCGACGCGAAGTCGACCGTCGGCGCGCTGCCGGGCTCCTCGAACGGCGCCAGGCCCCAGACGACCCACGAGGCTCCGGCGAGCGGCGGCCATCGTCCCGCCGAGAGCGGCGCGGATCCGCATCGCGTCGTCGCGACGTCGCCCGCGGTCGGCGTCTTCCAGCCGCGACCCGACGTCAAGCCGGGCACCCGCGTCCGCGGCGGTGACCGGCTCGGGTCCGTCGACATGCTCGGCATCCCCCAGGAGGTCCTCGCCCCGGCCGACGGGATCCTCGGCGCCAGCCTCGTCGAGGCCGGTCAGGCCGTCGAGTACGGCCAGGAGCTCGTCGTCATCGAGCTGGCGGCCCGGACGGCCGACCGGAGCGAGGCCTGATGTTCAAGAAGATCCTCATCGCGAACCGCGGCGAGATCGCCCTTCGGATCCTGCGCGCCTGCCGGACGCTCGGCGTCGAGGCGGTCGTCGCGTACAGCGAGGCGGACCGTGAGTCGTTGCCGGTCCAGCTGGCCGACGAGGCGATCTGCATCGGCCCGGCCGACGCCCGCCGTTCGTATCTCTCAGCCCCCGCGGTCATCAGCGCCGCGATCGTCACCGGCTGCGATGCGATCCATCCGGGCTACGGCTTCCTGTCCGAGGACGACGGGTTCGCCGAGGTCGTCCGGGCCCACGACCTGACGTTCATCGGCCCGCCGGCCAACGTCCTCGAGCGGTTCGCCAGCAAGGAGGCGACGCGCCGCCTGCTCGGCTCACTCGGCCTGCCGACGATCCCCGGCTCGAACGGGATCCTCCGCGACGACGCCCACGCCCTCGCCGAGGGGGAGCGGGTCGGCTACCCGCTCCTGATCAAGCCGGCTGCGGGCGGCGGTGGGAAGGGCATGCGGATGGTCCGGACGCCGCGCGAGCTCGAGGCCTCGCTCAACGTCTGCCGCTCCGAGGCGCGGGCCGCATTCGGCGACGATTCGCTCTACCACGAGCGCTGGCTCGACGAGACGCGCCATGTCGAGGTCCAGGTCGCGGTCGACCGCTACGGCCGAGGCATCCACCTCGGCGAACGCGACTGCAGCGTCCAGCGCCGTCACCAGAAGATCCTCGAGGAGGCCCCGACGCCGTCGCTC
>DATAIW010000352.1:0-5330 GCA_036262455.1 Candidatus Limnocylindrales bacterium
CGCCAAGGAGCGGATGGCGATCGATCGGGTCGTCATGCCCGAGCAGGACGCCACCGCCCGGGCGGGCAACTTCCGCGAGGTCAACCTCGGGCTGACCTACCAGCTCGCGATGCTCGAAGCCGAGCGCTGCCTCCAGTGCCCGAAGCCCTACTGCGTCGGCGGCTGCCCCGTCGCGGTCAACATCCCGCGCTTCATCAAGCTCCTCCGGGAGGGCGACCTGCCCGCCGCCGCCGAATCGCTTCTCGACGACAACGCCCTGCCCTGCGTGACCGGCCGGGTCTGCCCCCAGGAGAGCCAGTGCGAGGGCGTCTGCCTCCGCGCCAAGAAGGGCAAGTCGGTCGCGATCGGCAGCCTCGAGCGGTTCGTCGCGGACTGGGCGCAGAAGAACCCAGACAGTGTGACCCACACGAAGCCGGCCCGGAACGGCAAGTCGGTCGCGATCGTCGGCTCCGGACCGGCCGGCCTGACGGCTGCCGGCGAGCTGGCGAAGGTCGGCTACGAGGTCACGATCTTCGAGGCCTTTCACGCCCCCGGCGGCGTCCTCATCTACGGCATCCCGGAATTCCGCCTGCCGAAGGACATCGTCCAGGCCGAGGTCGAGCGTCTGCGTGACGCCGGCGTCGTGATCGAGCCGAACTCGATCATCGGCAAGACCTTCACGCTGGCCGAGCTGCGGGAGCGTTTCGACGCCATCTTCGTCGCCGTCGGCGCCGGGCTGCCGGTCTTCATGGACGTCCCGGGCGAGAACTTCAAGGGCGTCTACTCGGCCAACGAGTACCTGACCCGGGTCAACCTGATGGGCGCCTGGAACGAGGACACCAACACACCCGTCCTCCACGGCCAGCGGGTGGTCGTCGTCGGCGGCGGGAACGTCGCGATGGACAGCGTCCGGACGGCCCGCCGGCTCGGCGCCGCCGAGGCGACGATCGTCTACCGCCGCGGCGCCGAGGAGCTGCCGGCCCGGGCCGAGGAGGCCCACCACGCTCACGACGAGGGCGTCATCTTCGACTATCTCGCGGCGCCGGTCGAGGTGCTCGGCACCGAGGACCGCTGGGTTCGGGCGATCCGCTGCATCCGGATGGAGCTTGGCGAGCCCGACGCGTCGGGTCGACGCCGGCCCACCCCGATCCCGGGCTCGGAGTTCGAGATCCCGTGCGACATCGTCGTCGTCGCGATCGGAACGAAGTCCAATCCCCTGCTCACCTCGACCGCGCCCGAGTTGACGATCAACGAGTGGGGCTACATCACGACCGACGAGTTCGGGATGACGAGCATGCCCGGTGTCTTCGCCGGCGGCGACATCGTCCGCGGCGCCGCGACCGTCATCCTGGCCATGGGTGACGGCAAGCGCGCGGCCCATTCGATCGATGCCTGGCTCCGCGGCGCATATCCGCCGGCGGACGAGGTGAGCGCGGCCGAGGCGCTGGCACGGCCCGCCTGACCACTGCGCAGGTGTACGTACCCGGGGGGTGACGTTCGACGCATAGCCGCGTCCTGCATCCTGGGCGAAGGTTGCCGTGAACGAGACGGCCTGCCCGTCGTTCGCAGATCCGACCGAGGCCCACATGGCACGCCCCACCCGTCGCGACCGCCTGAGCGTGGCGGAAGCGACGGCCACACGCACCCTGACGTCGACGACCACGGTTCCGCCCGATCAATCAGCTGATGGGCCGCGTCGAAATGCCGCCCAGCCCTTCGACACGGCCGCCGCCTGGATCGAGTCGCCGACGAGCGTTCGCCACCTCTTCGACGAGATCGATCTTCTCGCCGTTGCCCTCGATCGAGACGGACGGATCCTGTTCGTGAACCGGGCGCTTGCCGCCGCCACCGGCCTCGAGGCATCGGCGGTCGTCGGTCGACCCTGGTTCGAGGTGCTGGCACCGGCCCCGGAGCGCGCCCGATTGGCGGCGCTCTCGGCGCAATTCGAGGACCCGCACGATCCGATCCGCTACACGAGCGGCTTGATCACCCCGGCCGGCATCCGCACCGTGGAATGGACGACCGCGCCGCTCCGCGATCCGGCGGACCGGATCGTCGGATCCATGGCCATCGGGGTCGATCTGACCGCGAGCGCCGCGGCACGAGCCGCTCGCGGCCGTCTCGAAGTCGCCGTCGAAGCAACGGCCGACGCCGTGATCATCACTGACCCCGACGGACGAATCACCTTCGTCAATCCGGCGTTCGAGCGGGTCACCGGTTGGCGGCGAGACGAGGCGATCGGCGCGAATCCGAACATCCTCCACTCGGGCCGCCAATCGAAGGCGTTCTACACCGCGATGTGGGCGACCCTGAAGTCGGGCCGGACGTGGCACGGCGAGCTCGTCAACAAGCGCCGGGATGGAACGCTGTTCACCGAGGAGGCGACGATCACGCCGGTGCTCGCCACCGACGGATCCCTGCTGCAGTACATCGGGGTCAAGCGTGATGTCACGGTTGCGCGAGCGTGGCAGTCACACCTCGATCAACCGGCCATCGCCCAGGCGACGATGTCCGCCATGATCGCGGATCTCGTCCCCGGAACGACTCCCGAGTCGACCGCCGAGGCGATCTGCGATCGGGTCCTCACCCTGCCGGGCATCGTCTTTGCCGGTCTCGCCCTCTTCAGTCACGGCGACCGGGTGCACTCGCTCGCGGCCGTCGCCCTCGATCGCGTTCCGATCCGGCAGGTGGACCCGACCGGACCCTGGTCAGCCTCGGATCGGCGGCGGGCCCGGACGCTCCTCCGGCTGGCGCAGGCGGGACCGTCGATTGAACGGCGGATGCCGGATGTCGTGTCGCCGATGTCCGATACGTTCGCCCGACTCGGAGTCACCGCACTCGCGGAGGCGCCGATCACATCGCTCCGCCGGACGATCGGCTTTCTCCAGGTCGGCGCCATCGGTGCTGACGGCGAGAGCAGATTGCGTGCCTCCCTGGCCGCCCTCGGCGCGTTCGGCGCCGTCGCGTCCGTTCTGCTCGGTCCGCAGCTCGGTGCGCGGGCGCAGACCGAGGAACGGCAAGGCACGATCCGCAGATTGATCGACAGTCGAGCGTTCCGGCCCGTCTTCCAGCCGATCGTCGCGCTGGCATCGGGAGCCACGGTCGGGTTCGAGGCGCTCACGCGGTTCTCCGACGGAACGCCGCCGGACGCGCAGTTTGCCGCAGCAGTGAGCTCGGGGCTCGGCGTGCAGCTGGAGCTCGCGACGCTCGAGGTCGCGCTCGCCGCATCGACGACCCTCCCCCGCGATGCCTGGCTCGCCGTCAACGTGTCGGCCGCGTTGCTCGAGGACCCGGCCCGCCTCGCCTATCTCCTCTGGAAGGCCGGATCGCGATCGATCGTCCTCGAGATCACCGAGCACGAGGCGATTGAGGACTACACGCGACTCCGATGCCAGATCGATCAGATCGGGCTCCCGGTCCGGCTGGCGGTCGACGATGCCGGGGCCGGCTACTCGTCGCTCCGGCACATCCTCGAGCTGCGGCCGGACATCGTGAAGCTGGACCGATCGCTCGTCGTCGACATCGATGGCGATCCTGTTCGCCAGGGCCTCGTTGCCGGACTGCGCCACTTCGCCTCGATCGCCCGAGCGACGGTCGTGGCGGAGGGGATCGAGACCCGCGCCGAGTACGCGGTCCTGGTCGACCTCGGGATCGAGCTCGGACAGGGCTACCTCCTCGGGAAGCCGGGCCCGGCTCGAGAGGTGCGGAACCATCAGTTCAAGGCGAGCGAGCGACGGGCCACCCAGGTCCGATCCGGTGCCGCGGCCGCCGACTCACCGGACATCGTTCATCGGGTGAACGCCATCCTCTGGGAAGCCGACGGGACGGACGAACGGATGACGTTCGTATCGGAGGGTGCCGCGAGCGTGACCGGTCATGCTCCGGATCGATGGCTCAAGGAGCGGCGGTTCTGGGAGAACCACATCCACCCCGACGATCGACCCGCCATGCTCGACGCCATGGGCGACGCGATGCACAGCGCCGAAGGCGTGTCCCTCGAGTACCGTTTCCGGATGTCGGATGGAACCTACCGCTGGTTCGAGGACCTCGTCGAGATCCTGCCCGGCGATGGCGGCCACACCCGAGTCGTCGGCGTCATGATCGACGTCACCGACCGTCGCCGGCTCGAAGCGCAGCTCGCCTTGCGCGCCACCCACGACTCCCTCACCGGGCTCCTCAATCGCGAGGGATTCCAGCAGGTCCTCGTCCAGTCCGGGCTGCTCCACGAAGGCGGATACTCGGCTGTGATCTTCCTCGATCTGGACGAATTCAAGATCGTGAATGACAGCCTCGGCCATCGCGCCGGCGACGAGCTCCTGCAGCTGATCGGCGGTCGCCTTCGGGGGGCTGTCCGCGACTCGGACGCGGTCGCGCGATTCGGCGGTGACGAGTTCATCGTCTTTGCGACAGCCATGGACGAACGCGCGCTCATCGACCTCGCCCAGCGCCTGGTCGACGTCATCGCCGAGCCGTCCGACATTGCCGGGCGGTTGATGGCGCATCCGGTCAGCGCCGGAATCGCATTCGTCCCGCCCGGTGAACCGCCCGAGCAAGCCATCCGGAACGCGGACCTGGCGATGTACGTCGCAAAGCGCTGCGGCGGCCAGCGCCTCCGCATCTTCGATCCCTCGATGCACCAGGCCGCCATCGATCGCTTCGATCGGTCCTCGGCCACCTGAACGAGTCGTCAGGCCGGATCGAAGCCCGCGGTCGCTGAGTCACCGGACCCGCCGAACCGGTTGGCCCGGAACGCCGCGATCGGCCAGGTCATCCTGCGCGGCCGCGAGGCGCCCGATCAGCCGGCTCAGACCGCCCGCGCGGCCGCCAGCTTGTCGACGATCAGGCGCTTGACGCCCTCGAGCGGGACCCGCTCCTGGGTCATCGTGTCGCGGTCGCGGATCGTGACCGCGTTGTCGTCGAGGGAGTCGACATCGACCGTGATGCACCACGGCGTTCCGATCTCGTCCTGGCGGCGGTAGAGCTTGCCGATCGCCGCGGTGTCGTCGTAGACCGCCATCATGTCGGTCGCGAGGTCGGCCCGGAGGGCGTGACAGATCGAGACGATCTCCGGTCGTTTCTTGAGCAGCGGCAGGACCGCGACCTTGTACGGCGCGAGGTCCGGGTGGAAGCCCAACACCACGCGGGTCTCGGCGCGGACCTCCTCCTCGCGGTAGGCGTCGATCAGGAACGTGAACGCCGCCCGGTCGGCCCCGGCCGCGGTCTCGACGACCCACGGGATGAAGTGCTCGTCGGCCGCCTGGTCGAAGTACTCGAGGTTCTCGCCGCTGGCCTTCGCATGCGACCCGAGGTCGAAGTCACCGCGGTTGTGGACGCCCTCGAGCTCCTTCCAG
>DATAIW010000353.1:0-4115 GCA_036262455.1 Candidatus Limnocylindrales bacterium
GCTCAACCGGACCCGAGCTGCTGGAAGCGCCAGCGGTCGTCGTCGCCCATGTCACGGATTGACTCTCGCGCTCGCACCGGAGATCGGTGGTTCGCGGGGAGGACCAAGTGACGAATGACTGCGGCCGCGACTGCCCTTTCCGATTGCTCCACCGACGGTTGGTCCGGATGGCGGACCATTGGGCGGCTGAACAAGCCACGAGGGCTCGTTCGCGCACGCCCAGACGTCGCTTGGTCCGCCGGGCGGACCACTGTCCGGGCGCGCTTGGGCGTGGGCCGCGACGGACCCTCAGACCCGGGTCTGGTACTCGCCGGTCCGGGTGTCGATGCGGATCGTGTCGCCCTCCTCGACGAAGATCGGGACGGTCACCACGAGGCCGGTCTCGGTCGTCGCGGGCTTGCGGGCGCCGGTCTGGGTGTCGCCGGCGAAGCCGGGCTCGGTCTCGCGCACGACGAGGTCGACGGTCACCGGCAGTTCGACCCCGATCGTCTCGCCCTGGTAGCTCGTCCGGTCGAGCGTCATCCCGTCCTTCATGTACTGGGCGGCATCGCCCAGCTGCTCGCCCGAGAGGAGGAACTGGTCGTAGGTGTCGTTGTCCATGAAGTGGTAGTCGTCGTCGTCCTTGTACAGGAACTGGACCGGGCGCTTCTCCATCGATGCGCGCGGCCACTTGGTCCCGGCCTGGAAGCTCCGCTCCACGGTCTGGCCGCGCTTGATGTTGCGCAGCGTGATCTTCACCTGGGCCGAGCCGCGACCCATCTTGATGTGGTGGTAGTCGAGGATCTGCCAGAGCTCGCCGTCGAGCTCGATGGCGACGCCCTTCTTCAATTCACCGGTGCTGATCATGTCGGCGTTGGCTCCTGGGGCGGCCGCCGGTGCCGAGCTGGGCGCACCGAAACCGGCCGATCGTTCTCTTGTTCGGGCGCCGATTGTAGCGGACGGGCGGTCAGCCGCCGACGACGAGCGGCTCGCGCGGGAACCGCGTCAGGCGCTCCACCCGGGTCGCGTCGGCGTCGAGAAGGATGAGGTCCTCGATCCGGACACCGGTCTCGCCCTCGAGGTAGATCCCGGGTTCGACCGAGAAGACCGTCGGCGACGGGAGCGGGCTGTCGAGGGCCCAGGCGCCCAGCGATGGCCCCTCGTGCGTCTGGAGGCCGATGCCATGACCGAGCCCGTGGCCGTACGCGGGCCAGCGACCGTCCGCCTCGATCAGGCGGCGGGCGACGCCGTCGAGGTCGCGCCCGGACGGCAGGGCCAACTCGCCCTCGACGCACGCCTCGAGCTCGGCGATCGCGGCCGCCTGGGCCCTTGCGACGAGCTGGTACACCGCAAGATCGCGCTCCGCGGGTTCGCCGACGAAGAGCGTCCGGGACATGTCGCTGCGATAGCCGCCGACCTGGGCACCGAAGTCGAACAGGACGACGGCGCCCGATCGGACCGCGGTGTCGGACGGGGCGCCGTGTGGCAGGGCCGCGTTGGCTCCGACGAGGCAGGTCGGCTCGAACGCGACCGCCTCGGCGCCGCCGGTTCGCATCAGCCACTCGAGCTCGAGGGCGAGGTCGTGTTCGGTCGCCCCCGGCCGGACCTTGGAAAGGAGCGCCGCCAGGGCCCGATCCGCGACCGCGCAGGCAGCCGCGACCCGCTCCAGCTCGGACGGCTCCTTGATCGCCCGATCGGCCTCGATCCAGCCTTCGACCGGCACCAGCTCGACGTCCGGCGCGGCCGCCTCCAGGCGCCGCCACGTTGCGTGCGGCAGGAGCGCCGCCTCGACACCGACCCGGCGTGCCCCGAGCGACGCGACGAGGGATGCCCAGCCGGCTGCGAGATCGCGCGGCCCGTCGACGATCCGCGCGTCCGGTGCCTCACGTCCGGCCTGGATCGTGTAGCGCGAGTCGGCGAGGAGCAGGACCTCGTCCCCCGAGACGAGGAACTGCCCGGACGTCCCGGCGACCTTCTCCTCGCCGTCGGCCAGGGTGAAGCCCGTCAGGTAGCGCATGTGCTCGCGGCGGAGCCCGAAGTAGGCATCGATCCCCGCTCCTTCGAAGCGGGCACGCAGGCGAGCGAGACGGTGGGGCCTCGCGGCCGCGTCCGCCACCGTCCAGCGAGCGTGATCGTCGGCCGTCGGCGGCGGCGCGAAGTCGGCGGGCTGCGGCAGGCCAGCGACCCTCGTGGAGTCGGCGCTCACGGCTTCGGGTAGTACTTGGCCACGAGCTTGTCGTGCTCCGCCTTGGTCTTCGCGTAGACGGTCTTGCCCGAGCCATCCGGTAACGCCAGGAAGTAGAGGTACTTGAGGTCGGGGTTCAACGCCGCCTCGATATCGGCCAGGGTCGGCGTGCAGATCGGGCCCGGGATCAGGCCCTGGTGGGTGTAGGTGTTGTAGCCGGCAAGGTCGTCCGGCAGGTTCGCCGGGAGCAGCTCGGGCAGCGGACCCTTCCAGAACGTGTAGGTCTTCCAGGTCGCGATGTCCATCTTCGCGAGCTGGAGCGTGTCGTTGATCCAGAAGATCGTCGGGTCGGAGCCCAGGTGGAGGTTGCCGAACAGCTTCGGGTTCGTCCGGTTCTGGAAGACACCCGCGATCAGCGGCCGATCGACATCGAGGACGGCCTCGCGGTTGACCATCGAGGCGAGGCTCAGGACCTGGTAGAAGGTCAGCTTCCGGTCGGCGGGGACCTTCATCAGGTCGCCAACTGCACCGTTGAAGCCGTCGAGCATGTCGCGGATCAGCTCCTCGGCCGTCGTGTCCGGCAGGACCTTGTAGGTCGCCGGCCAGAGGAAGCCCTCGAGCGACGCACCCTTCGGCAGGACCGCCTTGAGCCACGGGTAGTCGCCGAGCAGCTTCGCCGTCGGATGCTTGGCGAGCTCGTAGAAATCGGCCGGATCCATCGTCAGCCCGTCGATCGTCTCGAGCTTGGCCGTGATCTGCTCGAGCCGGAGGCCCGTCCGGAGGGCGATCTCGATGTAATGGACCTGCTCGGGCTTGAGGAGCGCGTCGACGACCTGCTGGGGCGTCATCGACTTGCGGAGGATGAAGTCGCCGGCGGCGAGGTCCTTGGTCAGGTCCTGCTCGGTCGCGAGGAAGATGAAGGCCCGACGGTCGGCGAGGAAGCCGCCCTGCTCGAGCTTGGCCGCGATCGACGAGGCTGTCTCGCCGTCGACGACGACGAACGAGACCTGGGTCGTGTCGGTGGAGGCGGGATCCGTCAGCTTCGAGCCGAGATCCTCCTCCATGAGGTCGGCGACGAACGGCACCCCGAGCGCCGCCGGGTTGTCGGTCGCCCAGCCCACGACCGCGCTCCGGATCAACGGCCGAAGCGCCGTCACCAGCAGGAGGATGACGATTCCGCCGAGGACCAGGGCGAAGATCAGGAACTTCAGGATGCCCGGGATCCCCCGCCGGCGGTTGCCGTTCCAGCCGTTGTTGCCACCACCGCCGTTGTGACCTCCCCCGTTGCGGCCCCCGCCGTTGCGGCCTCCGCGACCGGTGTCGGTCGCGTACTCCGGCTGCCAGACCTCGTCATCGGCGCCGTGTTCGGCGAGATGGGCCTGGGAGCGCTCGCGGGCTCGTCCCCCCGAGCGGATCGTCATGAGCGGGCCTCCATGTCCTGGATCGGCTTGGTTGCCCGGGCGTCGAGCTCGTCCTGGAGGATGATCGCCGCGGCCTCGCGGTCGACGCGCGCTCGATACGCGTCGCGCTGGGTTCGGCTCGGGGGACCGCCGGAACGGCCGCGCTTCATCGGGCCGAGACGCTGTTCGGCGAGATGGCTCGTCAGGCGCTCGTCACGGTAGCGGACCGGAGCGTCGAGCAACGGCTGGACGGCGTCCACCCAGTCGCGCGTGATCCGGGCCTGGGCGCCGTCGTTGCCACGGGCCTCGAGGGGCAGGCCGACGACGATCTCCGTCGCGCCCTGGTCGGCGAGGAGACGGGCGATCGCGATCGCGTCCTCCGCGTGGGTCGCCGCGCGACGGAGGGTCGTCAGGGGCATGGCGATCCCCTGCGTGTCGGCGATCGCGACGCCGATCCGCTTCTCGCCGAGGTCGAGCCCGAGGATCCGGGTCATGGCGCGCTCGATCCGCTGGCGGGCGCGCGAGACGGTGCCGGACTGGCCGGTCCACCG
>DATAIW010000354.1:0-1853 GCA_036262455.1 Candidatus Limnocylindrales bacterium
GCCGCCGTGTTCGTCGACCGCGTCCTGTACGGCGGCCCGGATCAGCAGCGGCTCGCCCTTGGTGCGCTGGCGGGTGCGACGGCGCTCGGGGCGCTCGTGTCGGGGTTCGCGGTCCGCACGTTCTCGCTCCGGATCGTGACCCTCGCCGGCCTGCTGCTCAGCGCGGCGACTCTCGGGCTGATGGCGGGCTGGACCCCGGCGGTGCCGATCGGGACGGTCGCCGTCGTCCTCGGCGCGTTCGGGTTCGGGTTCGGCCTGACCGTGACGCCGCGCAGCACCGCCGCGGTCGAAAGCGCCGGGCGCGCGTCGTTCGGGATGGCCAGCGCCATCGTCACGGTGGCCCGGATGATCGGGATGGCCATCGGCGTCGCGATCCTGACGGCCTACGGATCGACGACGATCGACCGCCTCTACGATCGCCTCTTCTCGGCCGCCAATCCGGACGGCTGGAAGGACGTGATCCCGGCCGAGCTCCGCGACCGGCCGCTCCGCGACGGGCTCGTCGTCGACGCTCTTGAAGCCTGGGCGGCGAGGGAGGCGTCGGGGATCCTCGTCGGGATGTTTCTCGTCGCGGGAGTCGTGACGATCATCGCGATCCCGCCGGGCCTCGCCCTCGGCACCCGGACGCGTAGACTCACGGCCGGGCGGACCGCGACCGGTGCGGTCGCGGCGGGCGGAGCGGGAGGCAGCGACGGACTCGATGGCGAAGAAGGTCTCGATTCGACGATCGCCCTCTGACGCGGACGGACCCCGCTCGCATCGAGGGTCCGGTGGCGCGCCGTCCCGCGGCGACGCCCTCGAGCGGACCCGGGACCCGGGATCCGGCGACGGCGACCCCCACTTGACGCCGACCCCCCTCGGGGCCCACAAGCGTGGCTCCGTCCGGATCGTCTCGTGTCACGGCGACAAGGCGAGCGAGTCGACCGACCTCGCCGACCTGCCCAGGCTGCTCGCTGCCCCCGATCACCGGATCTGGGTCGACCTCGCCAAACCCGACGAGGATCAGGTCAAGACCGCGGCCGACGCGCTCGGCCTGCACCCGCTGATCGCAGAGGACATCCGCGAGCGGAACCAGCGCTCGAAGGTCGAGACGTTCGACGAGGACGTCGTCCACATCGTCCTCTTCGCCCTCCGCTACTCCGGCGAGGCCGCGGCCGAGGAGATCGATTTCGTCCTGGGCAAGGGCTACCTGCTCACGGTCCACGACGGCGTCCTCGCCTCGTCGACGGCCGCGCCGCTCCGGTTCGGCGTCGATCACGCGCTCCAGAAGGGCCCCGACTACCTCTTCTACGCGATCGCCGACACGATCGTCGACGGCTACTTCCCGGTCCTCGACAAGATCGGCGACGACATCGACGACCTCCAGGACCGGGTGATGGAGAAGGCCTCGGATTTCACGCTCCAGCGCCTGTTCGCGATGAAGCGCGAGCTCGTCGATCTCCGGCGGGCGACATCGCCGGCTCGCGAGATCTTCAACCAGCTGACCAACCGCGAGATCGCGACGATCGACCCCGCCCACATCGTCTACTACCGCGACGTGTACGACCATCTGATCCGGGTCACCGACGAGCTCGACAACTACCGCGACCTCGTGTCGGGCACGCTCGACATCTACGTGTCGATCGTCAACAACGACCTGTCCCGGATCATGAAGCGCCTCACCGGGGTCACGGTGATCCTCGCCGGCATCGGGGCGGTCGCGGGGATCTTCGGGATGAGCGAGGCGGGCGCCGCGTTCCAGGGGGCCGAGGCCGGCGGGTTCTGGCTCGTCACTCTCGGGGTCGTCCTGGTCGCGCTGGGCGCCGCGGCGTTCCTCCGCCGGATCGACTGGATCTGAGACCCCGACGACCGCC
>DATAIW010000355.1:0-4102 GCA_036262455.1 Candidatus Limnocylindrales bacterium
GACGAGGCGACGATCAGGGCGCGCCGTCTCGCGCATCGCCGCCCTCGTGGGCACGGGCCAGGCTCGCGAGCTCCCGCTCGAGGTCCAACAGCCGTCGATGCTGGCGGTCCGTCGGCGCCTCGTTGTTGAGGATCGCGATCGTCCGGTTGGCGGCCTCGACGACGAGCTGCAGCTCGGCCCGGTCGCGCTCCCGGCCGATCGCGCTCGAGCACCGGGCCCGCGCCACGATCTCATCCCTTCGGGCCAGCAGGTCGCAGACCTCGCGATCGGTCGCGATCTAGGGCGGGACCATGTTGGCGTTCTTCAGGATGTGGTGGGCCAGCGCCCACGCCCCGGCGGCGCTGTCGTCCGCGAGCGGGATCCGATCGCCGCGGAACGGCAGGTCGTCGAACGCGCCGGCTTCCTGGGCCTCCCGGATCCGCTGATCGATGAGCGCCTTACGGGTCGGCGGCTGCCCCGGATCTCCGCGGCTGGCCTGGTCGCGAGGATCGGAGGACTCGCTCACGGGCGGAGAATAGCGGACGTCCGACGCAGCGTGTGACCGGCGGGGTGGGACGATCGGCAGGTCGCGATCCCTTCCACGGACATCAGCGAGCAGGTATCGTCGGACGCAGGAGCGCCAGTCCATCGGGGAGGTCACGCGTTGTCGATCACGATCCGGGCCGTCGGCCACGCCGGCCGACGCGGGGCGACCCGTCGCGTCCCGAATGCGGCCGCCCTGCTGGGCACGATCGACGAATGGCTCCAGGGCGCAACGGGCGACGCCCTCCACGGCCACGTCCCCGGGGCGCGGACGCCCGATGGTGCCATCGAGATCGTGCTCCATCCGGCTGCCCGCCCGATCCGGATCGAGGCGACCGACCTCGGCGAGGTCCTCGCCAGCGCAATGACCGTGCCGGTCGGGCCGGGCTACCACACGTACGTCGCGAGCCTGCTCGATCGGATGGGTGACGAGCTCGGGATCGCCTGGGCGAAGCTCGCGACGCCGCCGCCCGGCGCCGCCGGACGGGTCGCGGCCACATCACCGTCGGCCGCGGTCGCGGCCGTCGATCCGGCCGCCTCGATCGACCCCACGGGGGCCTTCGGCTCCGGCGACCGCCACGATGCCGAGCGCGGCCACCTCGGCTGGCTCCGATCTGCCCTGCAGGCCGTTCGCGACGCCCGCCGCCAGGGCGCGACGGGCCTTCATCTCGCGACGCCGCCGGGCACCCGGTTCACGTTCGACGGCGCCGTGGCCACCGTCCTCGGGCCGCGCGACGATGCCTGGCTCGAACGCGCCCTCGGCGACCCGCGGGTCGCGGCCGACGTCTGGCCCTGGGTCGCCGACGCGATGGACGCCCGCTACCTGCTCGGGCGCGCCCTGAGCCTCCTCTGGCTCGAGGTCCGCTGGCGGCCACCGATCGGCGTGGACGAGGTCAAGCTCGTCGACGAGGTCCTCACCACGCTGCGCCGGGCATACCCGCTCGAGCCCGGCCTGGCGTGGCCCTGGCAGGAATGGCGAGAGCTCTTCCAGCTCCGTGGCCAGCCCGATCCGGCAACACGGGCGCTCCTCGATCGCGGGGCGGGTCCGTTGGTCGGTGGCACGGCGGCGGAGGGTCACGTTCCGATCGGCTACCGTCGCCGTCCCGTGACGATCATCCACGAGGGCTGGGCGCTCGAAGTCCCGGGCTCGTTCACGAGCCACCGGACGAGCGAGGAGTGGCTGGGCGGTGAGGCCGGTCGGAGCATCACCCTGGCCGGAACCGAGACTGCCGAGGGCGGCCGACCGATGACCGCCGACCGGTTCCTCCAGGAGGTGGCGGGGCACCTCGGCGTCGATGCCATGGAGCACGACGACGGCGTCGTCCGGGGCCGAGCGAAGCTGGCGTCCGATCCGAGCTCCGGCGTCGAGGTCGCAACGGTCGAGGGGTTCAGCGCGGTCCGCGGCCGCGGCGCGGCGATCCGGATCGAGATCGACGATCCGCAGGACTGGAAGTGGGCGCTCGACACGTGGCGGGCACTGCGACCGGCCTGAACGAGGAGCGTGGCGGTCACCGCAGGCCCCGGTCGTTCGGCCGCACAGCCGTTCGTGACAGGCGAGGTGGCACAGGCGCGGGCTAAGGTTGCCCTGTGCAATTGGTCGACGACGAGATCATCGTCAGCGCCACGGACCTCGTCGGCTTCCTCGAGTGCGGCCATCTCACGACGCTCGAGCTCGGGCGGCTCGACGGCCTGTGGGACAAGCCGCACCAGCGCGAGGATCCCGAGGTCGTCCTCCTCCAGGAGCGCGGCGATGCCCACGAGCTCGCGTACCTGGAGCGCCTGACGTCCGAGGGCCGGACCGTTCATCTCGGCACGAAGGAAGAGCTGACGACGCCCGATCGCCTGCAGGCAGCCGAGGCGGACACGATCGCTGCGATGCGCCGCGGTGTCGACGTGATCTACCAGGCCACCCTGTTCGACGGCCGCTGGCGCGGTCACGCCGACTTCCTGCTCCGGGTCGACGGGCCGTCGGACCTCGGCGACTGGCACTACGAGGTCGCCGACACGAAGCTCGCTCGCTCGGTCAAGGGCTCGGCGCTGCTCCAGGTCTGCGTCTACTCGGATCGGCTTGCGACCGTCCAGGGGCGACGCCCGGAGCGGATCCACGTCGTGACCGGCGATTCGGAGACCCACACCCTCCGCCTCGACGACTTCGCCGCGTTCTACCGGGCCGTCAAGCTGCGGTTCGAGGATCGGGTGTTCGGCGACGGCCGCCACGACGCATCGGCGGCCCTGACCTACCCGGATCCGGTCGACCATTGCCGGGTCTGCGTCTGGTTCCCGACCTGCATCGACCGCCGCCGCAGCGACGATCACCCATCGATCGTGGCCGG
This sequence comes from Candidatus Limnocylindrales bacterium, assembly GCA_036262455.1. GTDB lineage: Bacteria > Chloroflexota > Limnocylindria > Limnocylindrales > CSP1-4 > CF-46. Next base: position 2,856 of record DATAIW010000355.1, read on the forward strand.
TATGACCCGCGCCGCCACCCAGCGGCTCCAGGAAGCCGGCATCCCGACGCGACGGACGCTGGCGGTCCTCGATCCCGTGACGGGCGTCCCGGATCTGAACCCGCGGACGCTGGGCCGGCTCCGCGAGCAGGCCCGGATTCAGGTCGCGGGTGAGGACCAGCGGGCGCTCCTGTGCGAGCTGATCGAACCGATCGCGGAGGAGCCGGGCCGCGGCCTGGCCCTGCTCCCGGAGCCGGCGCCGCTCGACCTGTTCTTCGACATCGAGGCCGACCCGTGGATCGAGAACGGCGGTCTCGAGTACCTTCTCGGGCTCGTCGAGCTGGTCGGAGGATCGCCGCTCTACCGCCCGCTCTGGGGCCACGACCGGGCGGGCGAGAGAGAGGCGTTCGAGGCCTTCATCGATCTCGTGATCGATCGCCTCCGCCGCGATCCCGGCATGCACATCTACCACTACGCCGGCTACGAAGCGGGCGCGATCAAGCGCCTGATGCAGCGCCACGGGACGCGCGTCGACGAGGTCGACCGATTGCTCCGCGGCGGGGTCCTCGTCGACCTCTACAACGTCGTCCGCCAGGGAATCCGGGCGTCGGTCGAGTCCTACTCGATCAAGAAGATCGAGAAGTTCTACCTCGGCGCCCGCGAAGGCCCGGTCACCGAGGCCGGCTTCTCGGTCGTCGCCTACGAGACCTGGCTCCGCGACGGGGACGGGCAGCACCTCACCGATCTTGCCGACTACAACCGCGACGACTGTGTCTCGACCTGGATGCTCCGCGACTGGCTGGAGGATCGCCGACGAGAAGCGATCGATCGTGGCTGGCCGATGGACCGCCCGACGATACAGGACGGCTTGCCGAGCGTCGCCCAGACCGCCCAGCAGGCCGAGACCGCGCGACGGGTCGATGCGCTCACAGCCGATGTCCCGGCCGATCGGTCGCTCGCGTCCGACGAACAGCGGAGTCGCTGGCTCCTCGCCCAGCTGCTCGACTGGCACGGTCGCGACGCGAAGCCCGAGTGGTGGAATTTCTACCGGCTCAACGAGCTTGGCGTGGACGACCTGATTGAATCCGGCGAGGGTCTCGGCGGACTCGTATTCGAGGCGGATCTCGAGGAGCGCGGCCGGGGCGGGCGTGTCCGTCGCTATCGATTCACCCCGCAGGACCACCGGATCCGGGTCGGCCGGCCGGCGATCGAGCCGGACGGCGAGAGCGGACTCGATGGCGGCGAGGTGATCGCGATCGACGACATCG
>DATAIW010000356.1:0-4495 GCA_036262455.1 Candidatus Limnocylindrales bacterium
CAGCGACGATGTCATCGCCGAGGGGCTTCGGCGGGCCGGCCGGCCCGCGCTCGGCGCGGCCTGGGTCAATCGTCTGACCTGGGAGCAGTACGAGGCGGCGTTCATTGCTGCAGGGTTCGAGATCCGCGCTCTGTCCTTCACGACGTACCCGCTCGACGTGCCGTTCTACCGCCGGTTCGAGGACGTCCTGGGCCGCTATCCGATCGCCGATCTCGAGCGCGGGTTCTTCCAGGTCGTGCTGGAGAAATCGGGCCGATCCGGGGGCATGGCGCCCGGCGCCTGATCCTATCCGCCACTCGAGACCAACGCGAAGACGTGAGCGTCTCGACACGTCGTCCCAAGGGCGGCGAACAGGTCCGGTCGACCTTCGGCGGCGCCGAGGCCCCTGCTGGCCGGACCGAGCACGACATGGGTCGCCCCCGCGTCTCGAAGGTGCTGGTACAGGACCGCCGGATCCGCGCTCATCGCGATCGGTGGGAGGGCGCGCCGCTCGAGCTCATGACCGACCGTCGCGTGGATGAGGTTGAACCCGTCGGCGGCGACGACCGACCCGGCGGGCAGACCGGTCACCGTCGCGCATCTCGCCCACAGGCCGAGATCCGTCCGGAGCGGGCCGTCGCCAGCCATCAACCGGACCATGGCCACGGGGACGAGCGCCGGCTTGTCATTGATCGGCGCGAAGTTCGATCGCCAGGTCGTGACCAGGGTCGACCAGGAGGTCAACACGACCACGGCCGAAACGAGAACGGCCGCGGGTCGGCGCGGCAGTCGGGTCAGCCCGACGGCGGCGAGGGCCCCGACGAGAACGACGAGGAAGAGCGTGTAGCGCGGCCACCAGCCCATCGGCATGGTCAGGACCGTGAGGGCCATCGCTGCTGCGACGAGCGCGACATACGGACGCAGCGCTGGACGGCTCCGCGCGAACCCGACGACCGCCAGCACCAGGCACAACGACCAGACGACCCCGAAACCACCGATTCGGTTGTCGTAGTCGTAGCTCCGGAGGCCGATGTCGGCGAACCACGACCGGAGGATCGCCACGAACGCGGGCAATCCGACGAATTCGTCCGGCGTCTGCGTGATGAGCCGGAAGTCGCCCAGGCCGTGGAACGGACCGACATCGAACGGCCAGAACGGGTTGCCGAACACGAGCAGGTTCTTGGCATACCAGTAGCCACCCAGGACAACGGCCGGCAGGCCGACGAGCAGGCCGTTGCGGACCGCCGGCCACAGTCGGGAGGCTCCTGGCCCGACCCGGACTGCGCCGGCCAGGACGATGGCGAGGGCGATCGCTGCCCCCGGCACGGCCATCGACAGCTTCGTGCCGACCGCGAGACCGATGGCGACGCCGGTCAGCACGATGGGGACTCTCGCGTCTGGCCACCTCGACCGGACGGCAACCGCCCCGAAGCAGGCCACGGCCGCGATATCGGCCATGGCCCAGATGTCGACATAGGTCGATGCGGACAGGGCCAGGACCGCCGGCGTGCCAGCGATCATGAGGCCGACGAGGATCGCCCGGCTGCGCGACGCGCCCAGCGTCCGGGCGAGCCCGGCCGTTGCCGCCATCGCCAGGGGCACCGCGGACATTGCGGTCAGGTTGGCGAGGACGTCGGACCTGGTGAACGCCATCAACCAGAGCGTGACGAGCTCGCCGTTGGCGGGATAGCCGTCCGACCAGATGCGTTGCGGAACTCGTCCGATCGCCCCGCTCTGGAGCCAGACGTCGACGGTCACGAGGTGATACGAGAACCCGTCGAAGTCGAGAACCGGCAGCCGCACCGCCTCGATGAGCTTCCACGCCAGCGCTCCGCCGACGACGATCGCGACGACCGCGACCGCCGGCTGCTCGCGAATGAGGGACGGAGCCCGTCGGAGGGCCGATCCGATCATCGTTCGGACCCGCGCGGCCGTCTCCGGTCGCCCACGGGTGGAGGGTCGGCTGGCAAGCCAGGCGATCGCCGCGACGACGAGATTGACGGCCGTGATGGACGCGCCGTCGAGCCGGCCAAGGCCGGCCCCGGTGACGAGCAGGACCGCCGTGATCCAGGCCTGCCCGATGAGAAGGCAGGCGACGACCCGCAGCCCACGGCTGAGCGGGAGGGCAAGCGCGAGAAGTCCACTGCCGACCAGGGCGACGAGGGTATTCGCGAGCAGGATGATCATGCCGCCGTCGATCCTACGCTGACCGGACGCAATCTCGACCCGATCGGCGCCGCCGCCGCCTGGCCCCCTGATCAGCTCCGGGTCGGTCCTGCTGAGCGGCGGGCGTCAGCGGTGAGCGTCAGTGGCGACCGTCAGCGGCCGGCGCCGATGAGCGCTCCGAACCTCCGACGCAGGCTCCGGGCGGCGCGCCGCGGGAACGAGGCCGGGGCGGGCCGCGCTGCCGCGGCGCGCGGGCGGGCCTCCGACGACGGGATCGCTGCGGTCTTCGAGATCGGCGTGATCCAGGACGTGTCGACATCCGGCAGCTGGAGCGTCCGATCGCCGAACAGGTCGAGGAACCGCGACACGATGTACTGGACGGCGTGGCGATGGACATGCCGGCCGTCGTCGCGGAAGTAGTCGCTCTGGCGCTCGGCGGTCACGACCATCTCGTACGAGTGGAAGTAGCGCACGTCGGGATGGCGATCGACGAACTCCGACACGGCAGCCCGGATCCGGCTCTTCGACTCCACGTTCGCGACGCGGACGTCGAGCGGGGTGAACGTCGTGTGGAGCGGGACCGGGGAGGTCGTGACGATCAGCTCCGCGCCGAGATGGTCACGGACGACGGTCCGGATCCGCTCGAGATCGTCAAGCATCTCGGCGACGGTCAGGCGATGGAAGACCGCGCCAAGGGTCGGGAACACGGCCGGGTGCGGGATCTGGCGATACGTGTTGCCCGTCGTCGGGCTGCGCCACGTCTCGATCAGGCCCAGCGTGACCACGACGACCCTGGCGCCCCGGAAGAGCGCATCGGCTGCGGCGTCCGCCTCGGCCCTGCTGGCGAGGAGGGCGGCCTCGTCCGGGTAGCGGGTGTCGTAGTCGCGGAACGGGTCGACCAGGCCACCATCAACCTGCCACGGCACGTCAGCGGCTCGCTCGGGCCAGCCCCCGGCGATCCGCTCGAGCTCCTGGCGGATCGTGGCCGTCGAGTAGAACAGGCCACCGGGATGCATCCCGCCCTGGATGGCAACCGTGCCCATGACCTTCGCCAGCTCCTGGGCGAAGCAGCTCCCGATCGTGGCGACCTTGGTCGATCGGTCGACGAGCTGGACGGCTTCGGCGCGGATCCGCTCTTCTCGATCCGACCAGGCGTGGACGTGATCGAGCTGCCAATCGCCGAGGCGACTCTTGAGGGTCGGCATGGCTGAGAGGATACCGCCCACCGGCGAAGATGCGGCACGCGGCCGAAGCGAGCCGATATGCTTCGTCGATGCGGACCGCGATCACGCGCCATCGAGATGGTCCATCCTGACGGCGGATCCCGTCCCGGCGGCCTGATGCATCCCGCGGCGTCAGGCGGCGCGATCCGATTCACCCAGGTCCCGCCGGATCCCGGCGCGGCTGATCTGGCGGTGGTCCTCGACACGACGTGGACGCCCGCCTCCTGGCCGCCCGTTCCGGCGACGGAAGCTCGATCGGCCGCTGCGTCGCCCGGCATCATCGGCATCCGCGATGTCGCCGAACGGGTCCTGTCGCGGCTCGATCTCATCGCCGAGACGTCGGCCCACCTCGACCGCTGGGCCGCGACCTCCGGCGTCGTTGAGCAGCTCACGATCCGCGACACGTCGTTCTGGTTCTACGTCCGCCTCCGCCACTGGCTGTGGCTCGAGGAGCGGATCCTGTGGGCCGCGATCGCCGACGCAATCGTCCGGGAGCACCGCCCGGCGCGGATCGTGTGCGCGCTCGGAACCGACGACGCCCTGATCGACGTGCTCCGCCTCGTCACCGCTCGCGACGGCATCGAGCTGGACGAGGAGCAGCCACCCGAGCCCGGACCCGACAACGCCGCGCCGGCCGCATCGACCGCCCCGAGTCGTGCGCCGAAGACCGGTTTCCGCCATTCGGCCCTGGCCCGACTCGCTCGTCGGGTGCGAGACCGGTTCCGCGGGCCACCACCGCCGCCACCGCGCGTCGTCCGGCAGCAGATGACGGCGGCCCGCCTCGTCCGGGTCCACTCCCTGGTCGACGCCCTGGCCGCCGAGCCCGAGGCACGCCTGCTCGTTGTCCACGAGCACGCTCGGCAACGGGTCGAGACCCCCGATGGCCCACGCTCGATGAACCCGTACCTCGATCCGATCGTCGACCGCTTGCGGGGAACGAGCCTGGAGCCGATCGTCCTCGACATCCGGGCCCGAGCGGGGCAGGACGCGGCGTGGGAGCGAATCGGTGCCGGCGTGGACGAGCGCATGCTCCCGGCGGACGCACTGGCGATCGATCGGACGCCGCCACCCGACGCCATGCTCGCCAACGCCGGCGCCACGGCCTCCGCCACGGCTCCGGTCGAGGT
>DATAIW010000357.1:0-2041 GCA_036262455.1 Candidatus Limnocylindrales bacterium
GGACGGCGCCGAACCAGCCGACCACCTCCGCGGGCGTCGCCAGTGGCGGGCCGACGAGGCGGCTGTTGCGCAGCCGGGCGTGGGCGATCGCGCGGTTCGTCACCTCCGGAGTCTACGAGCCGAGGCCACCGGGACCGACATGAATCCCGTCGACGGCGGCAACATCTGCGGCTCGATCGCCGCGCTCGCTACGATGACGAGGTGAGCCGCGCACCCGCCGGTTGGGATGTCGACAGCCCGGTCCAGGCCGAGGTCTTCGTCGTGTGGCTCGATGGCGATCGACTCCTCCTGACCGGCCCCGACGGACCGCAGCCGTGGATCCTCCAGCTCGGAGCGACCGAGCACCCGGTCGAGGTCGTCGACCGGATCGTCCGCGATGTGGTCGGCCCGCCGATCCTCGTCCACTCGACCTCGTGGCGGCGCGATCGCGACGCGGTGCTCCTGAGCTTCGTCGTGGTGATCGACCGGGCCCGGGTCGGTGCCATGGCCAGCGTCCCGATCGAGCGCGCCGAGCTGGCCCGGTCCGCGGCGACCGCCGCGCCGCGCGCCATCGCGGTCAGCGCCGTCGTCGAGCACGGCCTGCGCCACCTCGCGTGGCTCGTCCAGGACGACCCGGTCGTCGCCGCGGAGCTGCCGACGCCGTGGCTGCCGCTGCTTGCGGCCTACGTCCCCGAACCGTTCCGCTCGCTCGGCTGAAGGAGGGTCATCGCCATGGACGAAGCGCGCCAGTTCACGAACCGCTGCGCCTGCGGCTGGGAAGTCAGCGGGTCCGAGGACGTGGTCGTCGACGCGACGATCGACCACGGCCGGCGGATCCACAACATGGAGGCGACTCGTGACGAGGTGCTCGATGCGCTCCACGAGGCGGCCACGACGACCGATCCGGTGAACGAGGCGGCGACCGGCTGACGAAGGCCGCGGTCACCGACTCGGGCGACTGAGCCCGACACCAGGTGGCAGGTCCATCCGCGGGCTAACATGAACGTTCCTTCATGTGATCAAGTCGTGGAGTCGAGGCACCTACCCGAGGCCGTATGCCGAAGCCCCTGTACCAGGCCAAGGCCGAGTTCTTCCGGACCCTGGGCCACCCTGCCCGGATCCGCGTCCTCGAGCTCTTGAGCGAGCGCGATCACGCCGTGCACGAGCTGCTCGACCGGATCGAGATCGAGCCGAGCAACCTCAGCCAGCAGCTCGCCGTCCTCCGCCGGGCCGGCCTGATCACCCAGCGGCGCGATCGCGGCGAGGTGCTCTACGCCGTCAGCGTCCCGGAGGTCCGCGATCTCCTCATCGCCGCCCGTTCGATCCTGCTCGTCCTGATCGAGGACCAGGATGGCCTGAAGACGGACCTCCAGCCGACCGGCGGACGCGGGTGATCCAGCCCGTCACCGGCGACCTGGCGGCGTTCGGCGACGGGACACGCCCATGGCATTGATCGCGGCCCTCCTCGGGCTGGCGGCCGTCGCCGCCGTCGCCCCGCCGAGCCGGGTCAACCCGCGGGCCCTGTCGTTGGCCCTGTCCGCCCTGGCCTGCGCCGTCATCCTCGGGCTCGGCGTGACGATCCTCGCGACCGGGACCACCGTGGCCGCGACTGCCGGACAGGTCCTCGGCTTCACCCTGATCGACGTCCGGTACGACGCCCTGTCGGCCGTGTTCCTCGTGGCCCTCGGCGGCGTCGGCGTCGCGAGCTCGCTGTTCGGGATCGGCCACGACGCCCATGACCCCGGCCCGGCCGACCGGACGGCGGCCGCCTACCCGATCTTCCTCGCCAGCCTCGCCCTGGTGTTCGGTGCGGCCGATGCGTTCGCCTTCCTGTTCGCCTGGGAGCTGATGGCGCTGAGCTCGGCGGTCCTCGTCGTCGGGTCACGCCCGAGCGCCGAGGTCGCCCGCGCGGGCTACGTGTATCTCGCCATGACCCACCTCGCGACGGCCGCCCTGATCGTCGCCTTCGCGATCCTGACCGCCGCTGCCGGCTCGACGAGCTTTGCCGGGTTCGCGGCCGCGGCCGGTGCATTGCCGCCGCTCGGGCGGGACGTCGTGTTCG
>DATAIW010000358.1:0-2892 GCA_036262455.1 Candidatus Limnocylindrales bacterium
CGTGCTGCTCGCGAACGAACTCTCCGACCGTCTGCCGGCGGACACCTGGGGCGATGTCACGAGGGTTGCCGTGCGTGCCACCTCGATCGGCTATGGCCTGGCGGCCCTGATCGACGGCGACTCACTGGACGATGTCTTCGAGGCGCTCCGTCGGCCGCCGGTCCGGCTGGTCGACGACGAGCTGTCGCATCTCGGCGTCGTCCTCGTCCTGCGGCGCGTCGACGGTGGCGACCAACGGGTCGTCGCGGCGCACTACGTCCGGCCTGTCGCACGCGACATGCACGGCCATGTCCAGCGGTTGGGTCCCGCGGTCCTCGCGACGTGGGACCCCGATACGGACGCCTTCGAGCACTTCGGCTGGGGCGTCACACCGGAGCTGGCGCTGCGCGTTGGCCGCCGGGCGGGCGACTTCGAGATCGAGGTGGATCGTCGTCGCGAGTATCTCGCCGAGCTGGTCGCCACGTCCGTGACCGGGCCGAACGAGGCTCGTTCCGCGATCCGCGCCTACCGCCCGGCTCCCGCGTTTGACGCTCCTGGGAGTCGCGGGTAGGCTCGCGGTCCGAGCCCGGCCCTTCGCAGCTGGAGCGCACCGTGGATCCCTTCGCACAAGCCAAGCCCCAGTCGACCACCCTGGCCGAGCTGCGATCGTCCGGGTGGCGGTCGCGAACCGTCAAGGAGGAGCTCCGGGCGAACCTGCTGGCCCGCCTCGCGTCTGGGGCGCAGGTCTTCCCGGGCGTCGTCGGCTACGAGGATTCGGTCGTCCCCGCGATCGAGAACGCGATCCTGGCCGGGCACGATCTGGTCTTCCTCGGTGAGCGCGGGCAGGCCAAGACCCGGATGGCGCGGCTCCTCGTCGGCCTTCTTGACCCGTGGCTGCCGATCGTCCGCGGCGGGGAGCTGAACGACGACCCGTACGCGCCGATCAGCCCGGCCGCGCGCGCCATCGTCGTGGAGGGCGGTGACGCCACCCCCATCGATTGGCTCCCACGCGACCGGCGCTACGCGGAGAAGCTCGCGACCCCGGACATCACGATCGCCGACCTCATCGGCGAGGTCGACCCGATCAAGGTCGCGGAGGGCCGCTATCTATCCGACGAGTTGACCCTCCATTACGGACTCATCCCGCGAGCCAACCGCGGGATCGTGGCCATCAACGAACTGCCGGACCTGGCCGAACGCATCCAGGTGGGCCTGCTCAACATCCTCGAGGAGCGCGACGTCCAGATCCGTGGCTTCGTGGTCCGCCTGCCGCTCGACCTGTACATGGTCGCGTCGGCGAACCCGGAGGATTACACGTCGCGCGGCCGGATCATCACGCCGCTCAAGGACCGGCTGGGGTCGCAGATCCGGACCCACTACCCGCGGACGCTCGAACACGAGATGGCGATCGTGCGCCAGGAGAAACACCGCTTCGAGGCGGCGGACGGCGTGCCGACGGTCGTCGTGCCGGCGTTCATGGAGGAGCTCGTCGCGGAGCTGACCCACCTTGCGCGCCGCTCGCCGGAGATCAGTCAGCGGTCCGGGGTGAGCGTCCGGGTCTCCGTGGCCAACGCCGAAGTCCTGGAGGCGGCGGCACTCAAACGGGCCATCCGGCTCGGTGAGCCGGTCGGGGCGCCACGGGTGTCGGACCTGGGCGCGGTCGTCGCCTCGACGGTCGGCAAGGTCGAGCTCGAATCGGCCGGCGATGACGCGCCGGAGGAGCGCATCGTCGAGCGCCTCATCACCAAGGCGCTCCATGCCACCTTCGGCCGGCACGTGTCCATCGACGAGCTGGAGGGCGTCGTCGAGGCGTTCGAGGACGGCTTCACGGTGGAGACCGGCGATCGGATCCCATCACGTGACTACGTCGCGTGGATGCGCGAGGTTCCGGGACTGGCCGACTCGGTCCGGCGGCTCGGCGCCTTCGACGTGACCGATGGTGCGGAGGAGCCGGCGGTCGTCGCCTCCGCCGTCGAATTCCTGCTCGAAGGTCTGCACCTGGCGCGCCGGCTCAACAAGGACCGAGTCCCGGGCGGGACGGTCTACCACCGGTGACCGCGTACTCCCCGGATCCGCGGGACCTGGGGCCGGAGGCGCCCGGAGACAGTCCGGGCGGACGCGCCGCGCGGCGTGGCGAGGTGGCCGATGCCCTCGCCCGTGCGTCCCGGTATTCGCGTTGGGACGGCAGTCAGCACGTCGCCGAGCTCGATGCCGACGAGATCCTCGATGCGCTCGCCGACGATGTCATGGCCGAGGGCGACCTGGCCGAGGCGATCCGTCGACTCATGGACCGCGGCTGGCGGACGGGCGATCCGTCGCGCGGCGATATGCCCGGCCTTCGGGATCTGCTCGAGCGGCTTGAACGGCAACGCGAGGAGCTCCTCGACCGGTACAAGTTGACCGATGTGCTCGGTGACATCCGGCGCGAGATCGACGAGATCGTCACGGAGGAACGGACCGGCGTGGAGCGCCGACTCGACGAAGCGGCCAGACCGGGCGCGTCCGACGAGGACGCCCGACTGCGCTCGATGCTCCGGGACGCGGCCGCTCGCAGGCTCGACCAGCTCGACGCTCTGCCGTCGGACATCGGGCAGCGGATCCGCGGCCTGCAGGACTACGACTTCCTCGAACCGAACGCCCGCGAACGGTTCGACGACCTCGTGAAACGCCTCCAGGGGCAGGTCCTGGACCAGTTCGTGTCGGGGATGTCCGACGCGATCCGGTCGATGAGTCCGAAGGACCTCGCCGCGATCGATCGAGACGAGGTCCGCGATCTGCTCGGCCCCGACGCGGCCCGGGATCTCGCGGCGCTCGACGACCTCGCGCGGCGGCTCGAGGAGGCCGGCTACCTCACCCGCGACGGCGAGCGGCTCGAGCTGACCCCACGCGGCAGTCGGCGGATCGGCCAGAAGG
>DATAIW010000359.1:0-3314 GCA_036262455.1 Candidatus Limnocylindrales bacterium
CTGTCGCGGATCGGGACGATCGACGCGGTCGAGCAGGCCAAGGGCGAGCTCGTCGAGGCGCTCCCTGGCGACGGCGTCGCGATCCTCAACGCCGACGACGAGCGGGTCCGCCGGATGGCCGCCCGGACCGCCGCCCGGACGATGACCTACGGGTTCGCGGCCGATGCCGACGTCCGCGCCGAGCAGGTTGTGTCGCGCGGTGCCGACGGGATGGCGTTCGACCTCGTGACCGACGTCGGTCGGCGGCCCGTCGTGATCCCGGGCCTCGGCCGGCTGGCCGTCCACAATGCGCTGGCGGGGGCGGCGGTCGGGCTCGCCGCAGGCGTGCCGCTCGCGACGGTCGTCGCCGGCCTCACCGGCGGCTGGAGCGCCCCGCACCGAGGGGAACTGGTCCGCGCGGGCGGAGTCACGATCGTCGACGACAGCTACAACGCCTCGCCGGGCTCGGTCGAGGCGGCGCTCGAGTTGCTGGGCGGGATGGCGGGCCGGCGGATCGCCGTCCTCGGCGAGATGCTCGAGCTCGGGGATGAGCACGAGGCGGGGCACGAGCGGGTCGGCGCGGCGGCCGCCGCGGTGGTCGATCGGCTCGTCGTCGTCGGGAAGGGAGCCGGGGGGATCGCGCGCGGCGCACACGCTGCCGGGCTCGAGGGTGACGCCATGGCGCGGGTTGTTGACCGCGAGGCGGCCCGCGCGCAACTCCTCGCCGAGCTTCGGCCCGGTGATGTCGTCCTCGTCAAGGCGTCGCGCGGGATTGCCCTCGATCTCCTGGTCGACGACCTCGTGGCCGCCCTCGGCCCGGTCTGGGAGCCCGCCTCGTGAAGATCGAGCTGATCCAGGGCCTGCTCCTGGCGTTCGCGATCGTCGTGATCCTGATGCCGCCGTACATCCGGCTGCTCCGAGCGACCGGCTTTACCAAGCAGATCCGGATCGAGGGCCCCGACAGCCACCAGATCAAGCATGGCACCCCGACGATGGGCGGCGCGCTGCTCATCGGGGTCATCCTCGCCCTGTACCTGCTGCTCCGCTGGCCGCCCGAGGGCGGCATCTACGCCCCGCTCGGCGCGCTCGCCGGGGTCGGCCTGCTCGGCGCGTTCGACGACTACCTGAACGCCAAGACCGGCGAGGGGATCAAGGTCCGCCAGAAGCTCCTCTGGCAGACCGTGTTCGCGTTCGCGTTCGCCTACCTGATCCAGCGGACCTACAACATCGACCAGATCGCCGTTCCGTTCGTCGTCGGTGCCGTCCCCATCTCACCGCCGATCTACGTGCTCTTCGCCGCGTTCGCGATCATCGCGGCGAGCAACGGCGTGAACATCACCGACGGGCTCGACGGCCTGGCCGGCGGGACGCTCGTGTTCGCCTTCGTCGCCTTCCTGCTCGTCGCCCTGCTCAACGTCCCGGCCCAGCCGAACCTCGCATTCCTGTGCGCCCTGATCATCGGGGCCCTGCTCGGCTTCCTCTGGTTCAACGTCCATCCCGCCCAGATCTTCATGGGCGACTCGGGCTCGCTGTCGCTCGGGGCGACCCTCGCGGTCATCGCCCTGATCACCGGCCAGATCCTCGTCCTGCCGCTGATCGGGCTGATCTTCGTGATCGAGACCGCGTCGGACATCATCCAGATCGGCTACTTCAAGCTGAGCGGCGGGAAGCGGATCTTCCGGATGGCGCCGCTCCACCACCATTTCGAGCTGGCCGGCTGGGACGAGGAGAAGATCACGCTCCGGTTCTGGATCGTCGGCATCCTCGCCGGGCTCCTCGGGGTCACGCTCTTCCTCGCCTCCATCCAGAAGCTCGCGTGAGCACGGCCATGACGACCGGCCGGCCGCTCGACCTCGATCGCTTGACGATCGAGGACGTCCGCGCCGGCGCGTTTCGGGGGCGGATCGTGACCGTCCTCGGGCTCGCTCGGTCCGGCATCGCTGCCGCCCGGTTCCTTCATGACGCCGGCGCCCGCGTTCGGGTCTATGACGTGCGCGGCCACGATGAGCTCAAGGATGCGTTCGACCAGCTCGGGGATCGCGAGGTCGAGCCCTGGATCGGGCCCCGGATGGATCGAGCGTCGTCATGGGCAGGGGCGGCACTCATCGTCGCCTCGCCATCGGTGAACGAACACTTCCCGACGACCGACGAGTTCATGCGGTTCGCGCTCCGCGACCTCCGCCTTCGGCGCGAGGCCGGCGATCCGACGGCACCACCGCTCGTCTCCGAGGCCGACCTGTTCCTGCGCCTCTGCCCGGCACCGACGATCGGGGTCACCGGGACGAAGGGCAAAACGACGACGTCCTCGCTGATCGCGGCGGTCCTCGCCGCTGACCCGTCCCACCCGGTCGTGCTCGGCGGGAACATCGGGATCCCGCTCGTGGAGCGACTGCCGGAGCTGACCCCCGAGCACCGGGTCGTCATCGAGCTCTCCGAGCTCCAGCTGCCGACCCTGGCGCGGGGCACCACGGTCGCGGTCTACACGAATGTCACCTCCGACCATCTCGACCGGCACGGCTCGGTTGCCGGTTACCGGGCGGCCAAGCGCCGGCTTGCGGAGCTCGTCGACCCCGAGGGCGCTCTCGTCCTCAACGCGGACGACCCGGTCGTCACCGCCTACGCCGGTCTCGGGACGGCGCCCTCGATCCTGTACCGCCTCGACCGGCCGATGGCCGGCGGGGTCGGCGTCGTCGACGGCTGGATCGTGGCCGCGGGTGTGGTCCGCCTGCCGATGGCCGGGGGCGGCGGCGCGGCGACCGGGCCCGGCGGCCGGATCATGCCGGTCGGCGAGCTGGCGATCCCCGGCCGCCACAACGTGTCGAATGCACTCGCCGCGGTCACGACCGGCCTCCTGTTCGGGGTCGCCCCCGACGCCATCCGCCGGGCGGCCGCCGAATTCACCGGCGTCGAACACCGCCTCGAGCCGGTCGGGCTGATCGACGGCGTCCGCTTCGTCAACGACTCGCAGGGCACCCAGCCGGACGCGGTCATCGCCGCCCTCCGGGCCTTCGACGGCCCGATCGTGCTGATCGCCGGCGGCCGCGACAAAGGGGTCGACCTGTCCGGGCTCTGGCCGGTCGCGGCCGAGCGTGCCGCGGCCGCCGTCCTGATCGGCGAGAGCGGCCCGGATCTCGAGGCGGGCTTCCGCGCCGCCGGCCTCGCCCGGACGGCGCACGCAGGCACGCTCGAGGAGGCCGTCCGAATCGCGGACGCGATCGCCCGCGCGGCGCTCGGCGCCGGCGCACCCGCCCCCGCGACCGTGCTGCTGAGCCCGGCGGCCGCGAGCTTCGACATGTTCGTCGACTACGCCGCCCGCGGACGGGCGTTCAAAGAGG
>DATAIW010000360.1:0-3358 GCA_036262455.1 Candidatus Limnocylindrales bacterium
ATGGTGCCGGTCGACCGGGGCAGCCGCCAGCACCTCAAGATCATGCAGCTCCTGGCTGCCGTCGACGGCGACGGCACGACCCCGCTGGTCGAATGCCTGGTCAACTCGGCGGGTCGCCTGCGCCGGGGGATGACCGCGATCGTGATCACCCCCTCGACCGACCCGGGCTGGGTCCGGCCAATCGCCGCGCTCCGCGCCCGCGGCATCGGGTCGGTTGTCGTCACGCTCGACGCGCTCGCCGCCGACCAGCTCGAACGGGCGGAGCGCAAGCGGGCCGGCGAACCGGTCGCCGAACCCGACCAGGCCGCCTCCGACGAACGCGCCAAGCACGCCCGGGCCGTCCGCCACGCCCTCGCCGAATACGAGCTGAAGGTCCACACCCTGACGCCCGGCCGCTCGCTCGCGGAGGCCCTGGGGTCATGAGCCACTCGATGCGGGCGCGCCTCGCCGCCGCCCCGGCGGAAGGCTGGATCAGCCTCTTCCTGGTCGCCGTCCTCGCGGTGGCCGTGGCGTGGTCGCTCGACGATGCCGCCCTTGTCCTCGGCCAGCGCGCGTGGACCGACTTCCTGCCGTGGGTCTCGCTCGGCGGGGTCGCTGCCGGGTTCATCGGCGCGCGGGCCCGCTGGAGCCGCCCCGTGGCCCACCTGATCGGGGCGGCGTTCGCTGCGCTCATCGTGCCGCTGATCATCGGCTCGATCCTCGACCCGGCCGGCTCGCCCGCAGCCCGCTACCAGGCGACCGCGGCCTCGTCGCTCGACGCGGTGCTCGACTTCGCGGTCCGGGGCCTGCCCGTGACGCGCGAGACCGGCCATTACCTCCTGGTCCTCGGCCTGCTGTGCTGGGCGAACGGCCAGTTCGCGGCCTCGAGCGTCTTCCGCCATGGTCGCCCGATCGGCCCGATCATCGTCCTCGGCACGGTCCTCGTCGCCAACATGTCGGCGACCGTCCACGACCAGATCTGGTTCCTCGTCCTGTTCTCGATGGCCGGCCTGTTTCTCCTGACCCGGCTGCACGCCCTCGATGAGCGGGCAACCTGGGTCCGTCGCCGGATCGGCGATCCGACGACCGTCGGTTCGCTGTACCTCCGCGGCGGCACCGTCTTCATCCTCGTCGCCATCTTCGGCTCACTCGCGTTGACGGCGACCGCTCGCTCCGCGCCGCTCGCGGGCTTCTGGGACGACGCCCGGCCCGGCCTCGTGGAGATCAGCCAGTGGCTCCAGCGGATCATCCCGGCGGCTCCGGACGCCAAAAACATCGGCGTTCCGTCCTTCGGTCAGCAGGTGACGATCGGGGGGACCTGGTCGACCTCGAACGATCCGGCCCTCGAGATCCTGCGCAAGGCGGGCGACAATCGTCATGTCTACTGGCGAGCCACGACCTACGACAACTTCACCTTGTTCGGCTGGTCCTCGACCGATCCGGTCGACGAAGCCCGACCGGCCGGCACCAGCATCCTCGAGAGCACGGCCGATTCGATCCCGGAGACGGCCGCGCGGACGACCGAGACGTTCCGGATCGTGCCCCAGTCCAGGCTGTTCAAGGTCGCGTTCAGCCCGATCGATCCCCTCTCGATCGACCGTGACACGACGCTGACGACGTCCGGTGATGGAGGCTTCTTCCAGGCGATCGAGATCGCGCCGGGGGTTCCCTACACGGTCACCGCGTCGACCCAGGAGCTGGCCGATATCGGCGGCGGCGTGACCCAGAACCGCCTCCGGGCCGCCGGTCGGGACTACCCGGACGAGATCGTCGCGGAGTACACGGATGTTCCGGTCGGGGCGATGGGACGTGCCGCCACCAAGTTGCTCGCTGACCTCAAGGCGCGGACGAAGCAGGCCGGAGCGGACACGCCATTCGACCTCGCGACCGCGATCGTCAACGAGCTCCAGAGCACCCGTTACCAGTACAGCACCAACCTCCCTGGCGTGTGCGACCGCGACAGCTCGACCGTCGAGTGCTTCGCCGTCCACAAGATCGGCTTCTGCGAGCACTACGCGAGCACGATGGCGATCCTGCTCCGAGAGGACGGGATCCCGACCCGGCTCGTCGAGGGCTTCCTGCCGGGTCAGCTCGACGTCGCGACCGGCCGCGAGACGATCCGGACCGGGGCCGCCCATGCCTGGGTGGAGGTGTATTTCCCGGGCATCGGCTGGTACGGCTTCGACCCGACCGGCGGGCTGGCCGATCCCGAGCCCATCCCCGTCGGATCTGTCCAGCCGGTCCCCAGCGCGACGCCTCGGCCGTCGCTCGCGCTTCCCAGCATCAATCCGGGCGGCCGGATCGGTGAGATCGGCCCGCGTCGGGCCGGTCCGGTGGCGACGACGGGCGGTCCAGCGAGCGGCGGCCCCCTGATTGCGGTCGCCATTGTGCTCATCGCCGTCGTCCTGCTCGGGGCGTTCCTGGCCTACCGCCGGGGGCCGCGCGGGGTCACCACGCCCGACGGGGTCTACGCCTCGGTGGCGGCGCTCGCCCGACGCTTCGGTTTCGGTCCACGCCCGACGCAAACCACGTTCGAATACGCGGCGGCGCTCGGCGACATCCTGCCGGGTGTCCGGCCGGAGCTGCACACCGTCGCAACGGCCAAGGTCGAGGTGGCGTACGGCCGACGCGAGCTCGACGACGACCGGCTGCACGCCCTGCGCGACTCGTACCGGCGGTTGCGCGTCGGGCTGCTCCGGCTCGCGTTCCGACGACGCGACCGGCCGCGGCGGCGCTGACTCCTCGTCAGAGCGCGCCCGTCCGGGCTCGAGCCTCCGTCTCCGCCTGCGCCTCCTCGTCGAGCAGGCTCGCGAGATGCTCGGTCAGATTCATCGCCCGAACGACCGGGCGACCGGCCCGGAGCTCGATGACCGAGATCCCGCACAGGTCGGACGACCACATCCAGAACCGCTCGAGCGGCAGCCCGAACAAGGTCAGGAGGATGACCTTGAAGACGCCGTCGTGGCCGACGAGGATCGTCCACGGCTGATCGGGCACGCGATCGCGATATCCGGCGACCTGGGGGGCGTCGATCGAGCCCGGGCGGCCGGCGGACGCGAGCTCCGCGAGGAGGTCGGTCAGGCCGGGCGCGACCCGGGCTCCGACGTCGGCCAGCCGCTCTCCGCCCGGTGCCCACGCGAGGGTCGGGGTTCGTCGCCACGCGGCCAGTCGCTCGCCGTCCTTCGCGGCGATCTCGGTCGAGAGCAGGCCCTCCCACGCGCCCTGGCCGATCTCCAGGAAGCGCCGGTCGGATCGGAGCGGGATCGGGCGGTCGAAGGCGTCGGGCCCGGCGGCGGCGGCGCCGATCGCGGCGGCAGTCTCGGTCGCCCGGCCGAGGGGCGAATGGACGATGGCGAGCGGCGGGCCCGCGGGGATGGGC